>NZ_JAJCXD010000093.1:0-146181 GCF_021056305.1 Actinokineospora sp. PR83 | reverse complement strand
GGCCAGGATGGCCGTGCGGAATCGCCGTGACCCCCTGACCCCGTCAGCCCATTGACGCGGGGAGTTTGTGGGGTGCGGGCGCGGCGGGCGCGAGTGCTCGAACCGGCTGTTACCTTCGCTGAGGTCCAGCAGGAGGGGAGTCGGGGATGAGCCGGTCGCGGCGGCGGTCAGGGTTGGCAGCCGCGCGAAGGGCCGCCGGGTACACGCAGGAGGGCCTCGCCGAGGCGCTGCGGGTCGACCGGACGACGGTGGCGATCTGGGAGTCCGGGGAACACGAGCCGCTGCCGCACATGCGGCCGCTGCTGGCCGGTGCGCTCGGTGTCGATGTCGCGGGGATCGACAGCTTGATCAACGAGTCCGCCCTCCCGTTCCCGCCGCGTGGTGGAGCCCCGGACCAGGAGTGGGGGCGAGGCGCTGACGAGCGGGTGCGTCGCAGCCAGGAGGAGTGGTTGGCGGTCCGGGCGGCGGTGCGGGGCCGGGACCGGGAGCTGTCCGAACTCGCGGCGTGGCTGTACCCGGAGTCGATGCGCGGCCCGGGAGGCCACATGCTGGTGGGGGAGGGGTGGCTGCTGGACACCCCGGTCCCGCTGGAGGACGTCCGCTTGGAGTTCGACGACTCACACCCGGCACCTCCCGCCTTGGACGTGTCACTCGATCACGTGCTGCCGCTGACCGACCGGGGTGACCGGTACCTGTCGTTCAGCAGGGCGGTCCGGGACCTCGTCCGACCCCGGTTGCTGGAGAACCGGGTCAGTTACCGGCTGCTCGGTGTCAGCGCCGACGACGGTCTGACCCTGCGGTTCGGGACCACCACCTTCTTCGAGGTCTTCGACGTCAAGGAGTACGTCGTCCACGAGTTCAAGCGGGCGTTCCTCCGGTCCGGTGGTTCCGCGCCCCGGCTGCGGGACCTGCCGATCAGGGCTTCGGTCTCCGACCCGTTGGACCCGGCCCGGTGGCTGATGTCCCCCGGCGTCAGCACGCTGACCATCCGCCACGACCCGGTGGCCGGGCACCGGTTCGTCATGCACCAGCGCGATTCCTCTGCCGTCGCGGACGGCGGCGGCATGTGCACGGTCATGCCAGGCGGTGAGTTCCAGCCCTCGACGATGGCCACGGCCAACGTGCGCAACGACTTCTCGCTCTGGCGCAACATCATGCGCGAGTACTCCGAGGAGTTCCTGGGCAACCCCGAACACGACGGGACCGGCACCCGCGTCATCGACTACGCCCGCGAGGAACCGTTCGCCGCCTTCGAGGAGGCCCGCGCCGCCGGTGCCTTCCGGCTCTGGCACTACGGCCTGATCATGGACGCCCTCAGCCTCGGTCCCACCCAGCGCACCGTCGCCGTCATCGACGCCCCCACCTACGACACCCTCTTCCGCGACCTCGTCCGCACCAACGACGAGGGCCACGTCATCGGGGAGAGCGGCCGGGTCGACATGCCCTTCACCGCCGACGCCGTCGACCGCCTCCAGGCGCGCATGAGTTCCGGCTCGGCGTCACTGCTCCGCATGGCGTGGCGCGACCGCCACCTCCTGCTGGCGGATTGAAGGACGACCCGGTCACAGCAAGTGGTGCGCGTTCTCTTGGGCGCCGATTTCCACCAGCAGGGCGCTCCAGGCGGCGACCGGGCTGACGTTGAGCAGCACCGCGCGGTCGCCCGGGTGGAGTTCGCCACGGTCGAGGGCGCTGTAGAGGTTGAGGAAGACGTCGTTCGGGCCGAGGTGGCCGTAGCGGGTCAGGTTGTCCTGGCAGGACTTGGTCAGCGGGGCGCCCAGGATTTCCTCGTGGTTGCGCAGGGAGGTGGCCGACAGGTTCTGGCTGATGTGGCAGGCCACATCGGCCGGGCGGAGGCCGTTGCGGTGCAGCAGTCTCTCGGTGAGGGAGCGCAGGCGGTTGCGGGTTTCGACCGCCAGCCTGAACGAGTACGTCGGGAGGTCGGCGCACTCCTCCCGCCACCGCTCGAACGGCCGGTCGCGGTAGTCGACCCGGAACAGGTCCGCGTAGTCGCCGTTGGTTTCCAGGAGCACGTCACGGACGAGGACCGGGCCTTCCCTGGTGATGACCAGCGCTCCGCCGCTGTCGCCGTTCAGCGTGACCGGGTGGCGGTAGCGGCCGGGGGTTGCCGGTTTGCTGCCGTGGGCCACCAGGATCGTCCGCAGGTCCGGGTCGGCGCGCAGCAGGCCCTCGGCGGTGAGCAGGGCGGGGGTCAGCGACGCGCAGCCCAGGCCGCCCACCGTGAAGGCCGTCGCGCGGCGGGTGCCCAGGGTGGTTTGCAGGCGGGTGGCCTCGGAGCTGACCAGGGTGTCCGGGGCTCGGGACTCGATGACCAGGAGCACGTCCACGTCGTCGGGTTCGCGGTCCGCTGCGATGAGGGCGCGGCGGGCGGCGAGGGCGGCCAGGTCGGTCGGGCCCAGGGCATCGTCGACGGCGACGCTGTCGATGCCGAGGGCTTCGCAGGTGGCGCGTTCGGGAGGGGACAGGTGCGCCAGTTCGGGCAGGTCGGCGACCGGGACCGGGTCGGGCAGGTGCCAGCCCGCTGCCGCCAGGGCGATCACCCGTCCGCCAAGGCGGTGAAGGCGGCGCCGATCCGCGCGGCCACGGCTTCGAGTTCGGCCTGGCTGAAGCGGTCCACGCTGGTCAGTTCCACGCACAGCCGGGATTCGCGCTCGGCGACGGCGACGATCAGCGGGAACCAGGTGGAGACCGCCTGCTTGAGGTTGACCGCCAGGTCCCACCGCATCCGGATCAGCCGCACCCCGGCGTCGAAGGCGGCCATGTCGCTGGGGGCGTGCAGCAGGATGGCCTGCGGCTCGGGCAGGGCGCGGAACCGGGCCACCGCCGGGTTGTGGGGCGACAGGTGCCGCAGCATCCCGTGGCCCACGCCGTCGTTGGGCACCGAGCGGACCCGGTCGACCACGTCGGGCAGGCAGTCCCGGGCGGTCGCGCCCGGTTCGATGGGCAGGACGACCGGGTGCAGGGTGGTGAACCAGCCCACCGCCGGGCCCCGGCCCGCGTGCCGGTAGGCGCTGGGCGTGGCCTCGCCCTCCACTTCCAGGTAGGCGCCCGCTGTCCCGCTCCACTGGGCCAGCCCGTGCGCCACCGCGCACAGCGCCACCTCCCGTTCGGACGCGCTGTCCGTGGTCGGGACGGTGTCGAGGAAGTACCGGGCCGTGCCGCCCCCGCCGTCCCCCGGTGGGAGGCCCAGGTCGGCGCCCGCGTGGGCGATGGCCGTCCAGTAGTCCAGTTCGGCGGCCAGGGTGTCGGAGGTGGACATGTCGCGCAGGTGCTCCGACCAGCGCCGCCAGCCCGGGGCGTGCGGCTGGGGTGCCAACGCGCGGCCCGCCACCAGGTCGGTGAGGGCGGCGTCCAGGTCGTCCATGAGCACGACGGTGGACATGTTGTCGAAGACGAAGTGGTGGACCAGCAGGACGAGCAGCGCGCTGCGGCCGTGGCCGCGCTGGTAGTAGCGGGCGCGCACCACCGGGCCGCGCTTGAGGTCCAGGTCGGTGCGCAGGTCCCGGCAGTCGGCGGCGATGCGTTCCCGTTCGCGCTGCTCGTCCATCGGCGGCAGGACCGAGACGTCGAACGGGGTGTCGCCGGGTGGAGCGCACTCGGCGTGCAGGCTGAGGCTGTTGCCGCGGAAGCGGTAGCGCAGCGGTTCGTGCCGGGCCAGCAGGTGTTCGACGGCGGCGCGGGCGTGTTCGGCGGTGACGGCGGTGGAGGTCAGCTCGAACACCTGCACCTCCACGAAGTCCGCGTTCCCGTCGGGCACGTGCTCCAGGAAGTGGTGCATGATCGGCGTCAGCGGGATGTGCCGGTCGGGGGCCTGGGCGGGTTCCGGTTCGTGGCCGTCCACGGCCGCGACGAGGGCCAGTTCGTCGATGGTGCGGCACTGCAACAACTGCTGCGGGGTGACGTGCACCCCCGCCTTGGCCGCCCGGGCGGCCACCCGCACGCCCAGGACCGAGTCGCCGCCGAGGTCGAAGAAGTTGTCGCCCGGTTTCACGTCGTCGAGGGCCAGCAGGTCGGCGACGACGGCGGTGAGGACCTGCTCGGCGCGGGGGGCGCCGTTGGGGGAGTGGGCGAGTGGGCGCATGGGCTGGGGTTCCCTCCACTGTGGAGCGGGTGCCGGGGTGGGGATCGGGTGTGGCGGGCGCTCGGGGTCGGCGGTGACCTCGGCGACGATCTCGGGCAGCCACTTGGCCAGTCGCTCGGCGGTGGAGCGGTCGAACAGGGCGGTGGCGTACTCGATGTAGCCGCTCATCGGGCCCTCGCCCTGGTCGACCACGCCCACGGTCAGGTCGAACTTGGCCGTGCCTGGCGCGATCCCGACGATGGCACCGTCGAGGTAGCGCGAGCAGTCGAGCCCGCCCAGTTCGGCGGTGTCCTGCGGCACGTTCTGGTAGGTGTAGGCCACGTCGAACAGCGGGTGCCTGCCGGGGTCGCGGCGGCCGAGCACGTCGGCGACGACCTTCTCCAGCGGCACCTCCTCGTGGTCGAGGACGTCGGCCACCGTGCGCGCGCAGCGGCGCACCAGCTCGGTGAACGGCGGCGAACCCTCGGTGCTGGTGCGGAACGGCAGGACGTTGTTGAAGTAGCCGATGAGGTCGTGCGTGGCGGGGTTGACCCGCCCGGAGGTGGCCACCCCGATCACCACGTCGGTGTGCCCGGCCCAGCGGTGCAGCAGGGTGTCGACCACCGCGAGCATGGTCACGAAGCTGGTGACCCCCTGCTGCCTGCTGAACCGGCGGATCCGCTCCGCCTGCTCCCCGGTCACCTCGAACTCCACCATCGCGCCGGTGAAGTCGCGGGTCGCGGTCCGGGGCCGGTCCAGCGGCAGCTCGTCGGCGCGCAGGCCCGCCAAGGCGCCGCGCCAGAACCGCAGGCCCTCGGCCAGCACCCCGTCGGCGAGCCTGCGGCGCTGCCAGGCGGCGAAGTCGGCGTACTGGGCGCCCAGCTCCGGCAGCTCGGGTGCCCGCCCGGCCAGCCGCGCCCGGTAGAACTCGCCGAGGTCGCGGAAGAACGCCGTGGGCGACCAGCCGTCGTAGACGATGTGGTGGTAGGTCCACAGCAGCACGTGGTCGTCGTCGCCCAGGCGCAGCAGCGCGGTGCGCACGAGCGGACCCCCGGCCAGGTCGAACGACAGCAGCGCGTCCTCGTCGATCAGCCGCCGGGCTTCGCGGTGCCGTTCGTCCTCGGGCAGCGCGGACAGGTCGTGCACCGCCACGCGGTGTTCCTCGGTGCGCACCAGGGCGTGCGGCACGCCGTCGTCGTCGGCGGCGATCCGGGTGCGCAGCACCTCGTGCCGGTCGACCAGGTCGCCCACGGCCGCCGTGAGCGCGGCCTGGTCGAGCGGTCCGCGCAGGCGCAGGTCGTGGGTGATGTTGTAGAGGGCGGTACCCGGGTTCAACCGGTCGAGGTACCAGAGCTGTTCCTGGCCGAAGGACACCGGCAGCGGGCCGCCCCGGGGCAGGACCGGGATGTCCTGGTGGGCACCGGCCGACCCGCCCTCGGCCCGGAGCTGCGCCACCCGGGCGGCGAGGTCGCGCACGGTCCGGTGGGCGTAGAGGTCGGCGAAGGTGAGCTGGATGCCGAACTCGTCCTCCAGCGAGCGCAGCACGCTGATCCCGGCGATGGAGGTGCCGCCCAGGGCGAAGTAGTCCGAGTCGGGCGCCAGGTCGTCGGCGCCCAGCACCCGGTGCCACACCGCCATGACGCGGTCCTCCGGCGCCCCCGGCACCGGGACCGGGGACGCGGGCCTGCTCACCGGCTGCGGCGCGGGTGCCCCGACCGGGCGGCACCAGCAGCGCACCGGGTCGAACGGGTAGGTCGGCGCCGGGATGCGGGGGATGTCCGCCCCGCCGTAGTGGGCGTCCCAGTCGAGGCGGACTCCCAGCCGGTGCAGGGCGCCGAGCTGGCGCAGCACGCTGCCGCGCCCGGGTGCGGCGAACAGCTCCACCCGGGGCAGCTCCGGCCGCAGCCGCCGCAGCTCCCGGGCGAGCACGCCGGTGGCCAGGTCGACGAGCACCGCGCCGTCGCGGGTGAACCGCTCGGCGACCCCCGCCAGCCGCGCGTGGTCCAGCTCGCTGCTCAGCGCCATGCCTTCCGCGGCCCGCAGGGCGGCGTCGAGGGTCATCTCCTCCCGCGCCACCCGCACCACCAGGTTCCCCGCCCCCGACCCGACCAGGTGGTCGTGCCGCACGCCCAGCGACCGGGCCAGGGCGAGCAGGGCAACGCCCGTCGCCACCAACCGGGCGGCGGGGGCCTCCGGCAGCGGGGTGTCCGCCAGGACCGGGAAGGTCGTGCACAGCTCCCGCCAGGTCTCGTCCTCCACGACCGCGTCACCGGCCAGCAGCACCACCACCGGCCGCTCGTCGGGGGCGGGCTCCCGCGGCGGCACCGCGGCGCGCAGGGCCTCGGCCAGCTCCCGCGTGGTGCGGGCGGTGACCGCGCCGCGGTAGGGGTGGTCGTCGCGGCCCCGGTTCAGCGCGTGCGCGACGGTCCGCAGGTCGTGGTCGGTGGTGGCGGCGAAGTCGGCGAGGCGTTCGCAGTAGCGGCCGAATGCCGAGGCGGACTTCGCCGAGACGGTGACCAGCTCGCCGCCCAGGTCGGGCACGGCCGCCCCGGGGCGCGGCGGTGCCTGCTCCAGCACGGCGTGCACGTTGGTGCCGGTCATGCCGAAGGCACTCACCCCCGCCCGGCGCGGCCCCTCCTTCGCCCACGGCGCGCGGGCGGGGTTGACGTGCACCGGGCCGGACAGGTCCAGCATCGGGTTGGGGGTGGTGAAGTGCGCGGTCGGGTACAGCTCGCCGCGGCGCACCGCCAGCAGCGCCTTGAGCAGCCCGGCCATCCCGGCGGCGCCGTCGAGGTGCCCGAGGTTGCCCTTGATCGACCCGATCGGGCAGCCGGGGGCGGGCACGCCCGCGTCGGCGAAGGCCTGGCGCAGGGCGTCGACCTCGATCACGTCGCCCAGCGGGGTCGCCGAGCCGTGGCACTCCACGTAGCCGACCGAGTCCGCCGCCACCCCGGCGTCGCGCCAGGCCGCGGTGATCACCTCGGTCTGCGCCTTGCGGCTCGGTGCGCCCATGCTGGCCATGCGGTGCCCGTTGTGGTTGACCGCGATGCCCTTGATCACCGCGTGCACCGGGTCGCCCGCGGCCACCGCGTCGACCAGCCTGCGCAGCAGCACGACCGCGCCGCCCTCGCCCGCCGCGGCGCCGGTGGCGTGCTCGTCGAAGGGGCGGCACCGCCCGTCGGTGGTCTCCACCCCGCGCGCCGGGACGTGCCCCTCGGTGGGGATGAGCACCGGGCGCAGGCTGATGCCGCCCGCCAGCGCCAGGTCGGCGGCGCCGCGGCGCAGTTCGGTGACCGCCTGGGCGACGGCGGCCAGGGCGCTGCTGCACGCGGTGTCGACGGTGAACGCCGGGCCGGTGAGGTCGAAGTGGTAGGCGATCCGCGCCGCCAGGGCCGCGGGCAGCGACCCCAGCGTGTGCAACGGGTCGTCCTCTTCGTACAGGGTGTCGTAGTCGGAGCGGGCGTGGCCGAGGATCACGGCGGTCCGCGACCCCCGGAGCCCGCTCGGGCGCAGGCAGGCGTTCTCGATGGCCTCGTGCGCCAACTGCATGAGCAGCCGGTGGTGCGGGTCCATCGCCTCGGCCTCGCGCAGCGGGATGCCGAAGAACCGGTGGTCGAACAGGTCGATCCGGTCGAGGTAGGCCATGGGCAGGTACTCGGTGCCCGGCTCGCCCCCGGTGTGGCGCACCCGCGTCGGCGTCGGCGGCGCCACCCGGTCCTCGCCCGCGGCCAGCAGGTGGTGCAGCTCGTCCAGGTCGCCCGCGCCGGGCAGCAGCGCGGCCACCCCGATGACGGCGACGTCCCCGCCCGGCTCGTCCCGATCCACCACGCCGTTCTCCTGTCTCACAGCTCGTAGTCGCGCGAGTCGACCGCCGCCGAGGTGTGCTCGACGAAGGCGGCCAGGGCGCCGACCGTGGGGTTGTCGAACAGGGCGCGCGGTGACAGCGCCACGCCGAAGGTCGCGCCCACCCTGGCGGCGGCCCGCATCCCGAGCAGGGAATCCCCGCCGAGGTCGAAGAAGTCGTCCCACACCCCGACCCGCTCCACGGCGAGGACGTCGGCCCAGATGTCGGCCACGGCCTGCTCGGCGGCCCCGCGCGGCGCGGTGAACTCCTGGGGCCCTGGCGGTGGCGCGACCACGGGCGCGGCGGTCGCCGGGAGGTCCACGGCGGGGACGGCGCCCCGCGTCAGGTCCGCCAGCAGCTCGGCCAGTTCGGCGCACAGCCCCTCGGCGGTCGCGGCGTCGAACAGCTCCGGGTCGTAGCCCAGTTGCAGCGCCAGCGGCTCACCCGGCCGGGAACCGCCCTGGGCGACCAGGTGCAGCGGGTAGTTGGTGTTCTCCACGGCGACGACGTCACCCAGCCGCGGCCCGCCCGCACCGGCCGGTTCGTGGTCGAGCGGGTAGTTCTCGAACACCACCACGCTGTCGAACAGGTTCCGCCCAGGGGGCACCGCACCCAGCCGCTGGACCCGGGGCAGCGGCAGGTGCTCGACCCCGCGGGCCTCGGCCTGCGCGGCCTGCAACCGCCCCAGCCACCCCGGGAGGTCGCTCGTGTCGACCTCGACGCGCACCGGCACGGTGTTGACCAGCATCCCCACGATCGAGTCGGCGCCGGGCAACCCCACCGGGCGCCCGGAGACCACCGACCCGAAGCACACGTCCCGCCTGCCGCCGCGTCGGGCCAGCAGGAGCGCCCACATGCCCTGCACGACCGTGTTCAGCGTCAGCCGGTTGCGCCGGGCGAAGCCGCGCACGTCGGCGGTGACCCCCTCCGGCAGGGCGAGGTCGCACGCCGACGACGAGCACGAGCGGTGCGCCCGGCCCGGCGGCCGGTCGAAGGGCAGCGGGGTGGGTTCGGCGAAACCGGCGAGCACGTCCCGCCAGTGCCGCTCGGCGGCGTCGGTGTCGCGCCCCAGCACCCAGGCCACGTGGTCGCGGAACGGGCGGCGCGGACGCGGCGTGCCACCGGCGACGACGGCCAGCACGTCCGACACCACCTGGAACAGGCTCCACCCGTCGAGCAGGACGTGGTGGAAGCTCCACACGACCCGGACCTCGGTCTCGCCGGTGCGCACGAACACCAGCCGCAGCAGCGCCGCCGCGGCGGGGTCGATCCCGGTGGCGCGGTCGTCGGCCAGCAGCCGCCGCAGCCGTTCCCCCCGCTGCGCCTCGGGGACGCCGCGCCAGTCGTGGTGCACGACCGGGACCGCCACCTCGCGCCGCACCACCTGGAGGGGTTCGCGCAGTCCCTCCCACACCACCGACGTGCGCAGCACGGGCGTGGCCTCGACCACGCGCGCCCAGGCCCGCTCCAGCGCCGCCGGGTCGTCGAGGCCGGTCACGGTGAACGCGACCTGCTCCAGGTACAGGCCGGGCAGCGACAGGCTGTGGAACAGCATCCCGCTCTGCATCGGGGTCAGCGGGTAGACGTCCTCCACCGACCGGTCACCGCCGATGACCCGGTCGAGCCCGGCCTGGTCCAACCCCGCCAGCGGGAAGTCCGACGGGGTCGGCCCGCCCACGCCCGGTTCGGCGCAGTGCGCGGCGATCCCGCGCAGCGCGGTCAGCGTCTCCTCGGCCAGCCGGGTCACGGTCGCCGCGGTGTGGGCGCCGGGGGAGTGGAGCCACTCGAACTCCAGCTCACCCCCGGTGGTCACGCTCGCGATGACGTCGAGGCGGGCCGTGCCGTCCGTCGGGTGGGCGCGGTCGAGCCTGATCCCCTCGGCGGTCGGCGGGAACAGGTCGTCGTGGGCGGAGTCGAAGCGCCCCAGGTAGTTCAGCCTGGCCACGGGTCGGTGCGCGGCGGGTTCGCGGTCGGTGAGCCAGCGCAGGGCGCCGTGGCTCAGCCCGTGCCCGTGCGCGTCGCGCAGCCCCTCCTTGGCCGCCTTGAGCACCGCGCCCCAGTCCGGTGCACTACGCAGATCTGCGGTGAAGGGGAACAACGTGGTGAACCACCCGACCGTGCGGGTGAGGTCGACCCCGTCGAGGACCTCTTCCCGGCCGTGGCCCTCCAGTTCCAGCGGGACGCGGTCGTGCCCGGTCCAGCGGGCGAGCACCACGCCCAGCGCCGCCACCAGCACGTCGTTGACCCTGGCGCGGTAGGCGGTGGCCGCCGCGCGCAGCAGGGCAGCGGTGTCCTCGGCCGGGAAGCTCGCGGTGACGGCGCGTTCCGGGTGCCCCGGCTCGCCCTCGCTCATCGGGACGTCCACGACCGCTTGCGCCCAGTACGGCAGGTGGTGGTCGAAACCGCCGCTCCCGGCGTGGTCGGCCAGTAATCGCGCCCAGTCGCGGAAAGAGGTGGTCTTGGGTCGCGGTTCGATCGGTCGACCGGCCGCTGCCTGCTGGTAGCCGGTGCGCAGGTCCGCCAGGAGCACCCGCCAGGACACCCCGTCGACGACCAGGTGGTGCGCGGCGAGCACCAGCCGGTCCGAGGTCACGACCCCGGCCCGGAACAGGTGGCCCGCTTCGAGGTCCATCCTCGACCGCGCCAGCAGCAGAAACTCCTCCACTGTGGACTGATCGGGAACGAGGACCTCCTGGGCCCCCGGTGGCGGCACGTCCTGGACCCACTGCCCCCGCACCCGCCGGAACCGGGTGCGCAGGGCGTCGTGCCGCACGGGCAGCGCCTCCACCGCCGCGCGCAGCGCCGCCCGGTCCACGTCCGGGGGCAGCTCCACCGCGATCCACTGGAGGAAGTGCTCCCGGTGGGTGGTGACGGTGGCGAAGAACCAGTGCTGGATCGGCGTCAGCGGCGCCTGCCCGGTCACCGGCCCCTGCTCGGCCGCGACGGCGGGTTCGGTGTCGGCGGTCGCGGCGACCCCGGCCAGGGTCTGGCGCAGGAACACGTCCTTGGGCGTGATCCGCAACCCCAGCTCCCGCGCCCGAGCCACCACCTGCAGGCTGAGGATGGAGTCCCCGCCCAGGGCGAAGAAGTTGTCATCAGCGCCGACGCGCTCCACACCGAGCACTTCCGCCCAGACCCGCGCCAACACCTCTTCGTCGCGCCCGCCGGGCGGGACATGCGTCCGGGTCTGCGGGGTGGGGGCCGCGGGCAGCGCGGCGCGGTCGAGCTTGCCGCTGGGCAGCAGCGGCAGGGCGTCGAGCGGCACGACCACGGCGGGCACCAGGTGCGCGGGCAGGGTCGCCGCCAGGAACGCGCGCAGCTCCGCCCCATCGGCACCCGGGGCCACCACGTGGGCGATGAGCCGCTTGTGGCCGGGCACGTGCTCGCGGGCGACCACGACCGCCTCGCTGACCGCCGGGTGCGCGCGCAGCGCGGCCTCGACCTCACCCACCTCCACCCGGAAGCCGCGGATCTTGACCTGGTCGTCGGCCCGCCCGAGGAACTCCAGCTCCCCGGCGGGCGTCCAGCGGACCACGTCCCCGGTGCGGTAGAGCCGTTCGCCGGGGTGGAACGGGTCGGCCACGAACCGCTGCGCGGTGAGCCCCGGGCGCCCGCAGTACCCGCGCGCCAGGCCGGTGCCGCCGATGTACAGCTCACCGGGAACGCCGACGGGGACCGGTTCCAGGGTGCGGTCGAGGACGTGGCAGCGGGTGCCCGCGATCGGCCGCCCGATCGGCACCGGCGCCTCGCCCGGCCCGACGACGTGGGCGGTGGCGAAGGTGGTGCCCTCGGTGGGGCCGTACCCGTCGACCAGCCGCAGGCCAGGGGCCCGGCGCAGGACCTCGGCGCAGTGCTCGGGGGCGATCACGTCACCGCCGCAGCCCAGCCAGCGCAGACCCGCGAACACCCCCGGGTCGGCGGCGGCCACCTCGTGGAACAGGCCCGCGGTCAGCCACATCGTGGTCACCGACTCGGCGGCGAGGAACCGGCCCAGCTCCTCGGCCGAGAGCAGGCCGCGCACGCACAGCGCCAGCCGGGCGCCGCAGAGCAGGGGCACCCAGATCTCGAACGTGGAGGCGTCGAACGCGGTCGTCGAGTACTGGGCCACCACGTCGCGCGGTCCGACCCGCAGCGGTTCCCCGGCGGCGAGGCGGACGATCGAGCGGTGCTCCACCAGCACGCCCTTCGGCCTGCCGGTGGAGCCGGAGGTGAACATGACGTAGGCGCCGCCGCGCGGGTGGACCCGCACCGGGGGCGCGTGCCCCGGGTGCCCCGACCAGTCGCCGTCGTCCAGCGCCACCACGGGTGTCGCGGCGGGGAGCCGGTCGCGCAGGGCCGCGTGAGTGAGCACCAGCCCGGTGTCGGAGTCGGCGACCATCAGCGCCAGCCGGGCGGGCGGGTAGTCGGGGTCCAGCGGCACGTACACCCCGCCCGCCTTGAGCACGGCGAGCATCGCCACGACGACGTCGACCCCGCGCGGCAGGCACAGCCCGACCCGCGCCTCGGTCCGCACGCCCCGCTCCAGGAGCTCGTGCGCCAAGCGGTTGGCCTCAGTGTCCAGCTCGCGGTAGGTCAGCACCACACCGTCGCAGGTGAGGGCCACCGCGTCGGGGTGGGCGGCGGCCCGCGCGGCGAACAGCTCGTGCACGCAGTGGTCGGTGGTGCGCTCGCCCTCGGCCCACTCGGCCAGCAGCCGCCGCTCGACGGGCGGGATCAGCGGCAGCCGCGCCGGCCTGGCGTGCGGGTCGGCGGCCACCCCGTCGAGCAGCACCAGCAGCTGGTCGGCCATCCGCGCCACCGTGTCCGCCTCGAACAGGTCGGTGCTGTAGACCAGCTCCACCCGCAGGCCGTCCTCGACGGGGACGTACTCCACGGTCAGGTCGAAGGCCGACGTCCGGTGCGGCAGCGCGAACTCGGTGACCTCCAACCCGGCCAGCCGCGGTGTTCCCCCCGGGGTGTTGCGCAGCAGCACCATCACCTGAGCCAGCGGCGACCGGCCCGGGTCGCGCTCGGGGCGCAGCAGCTCCACCAGCCGGTCGAACGGGACCGCGTCGTGGTCGAGGGCGTCGAGGACCGTGCCGCGCACCCGGTCGAGCAGGTCGGCGAACGACAGCGAACCGTCCACGTCGGAGCGGACGACCACGGTGTTGACGAAGAACCCGACCAGACCGGCCAGCTCGGTGCCGTGGCGCCCGGAGGTGGCGGTGCCGACCGCCACGTCCCGCTGGCCGCCGCGCCTGCCCAGGAACACCTGCGTCGCCGCGACCAGGGTCATGAACAGCGTGGCACCCCGCTCGCGGCCCACCCGGGTCAGCCGCGCCACCAGGTCGGCGGGCACGGCGCGGGTCAACCGCGCGCCGCCGGTGGTGCGCGCGGTGGTGTGGGGTCGATCGGTGGGCAACTCCAGGGCGTTCAAGCCGCCGAGCTGCCGCTCCCAGTAGGCCAGGTGCCGGTCGAGCACCGCACCGGTGAGCCGCTTGCGCTGCGCGCGGGCGAAGTCGACGTAGCGCAGGGGCAGGTCGGGCAGCTCCGCGTCCTCCCCGCGCACGGCGGCGGAGTAGAGCGTCCCCAAGTCCTCCGCGAGCACGCCCATCGACCACCCGTCGGTGACGATGTGGTGCAGGCACAGGACCAGCAGGTGTTCGGCCGGTCCGAGCGCCAGCAGCGCGGCCCGCACCGGCGGGCCGTGGCGCAGGTCGAACGGCTCCCCGGTGACCTCCAGCAGCACCGCCTCCACGTCGGCCTCGGCGCAGGGGGTCGGCGCGGGCCGCAGCGGGAACGGCGGGCCCACCACCTGCGCGCCGCGGCCGTCGGTGGTGCGGAAGGTGGTGCGCAGCGACTCGTGCCGCTCGACCAGGCGGTCCAGCGCGGCGTGCAGCGCGCCCGGGTCGAGGGGACCGCGCAGCCGGAAGCCGACCGCGGTGTTGTACTCGGCGCCGGGGTGGAACTCGTGCAGGAACCACAGCCGCTGCTGGGCGGGCGACAGGGGCGCGGCGGAGCTGCCCGCGGTGTCCGGCGCGGCGTCCGGGTCTTCGTCGGTGACGGTCAAGTGCGCCGCCGCCGCCTCGGGCGCGCGGGCGATTCGAATCGTTGGCGCAGCAGAACCACCCCGTAGTGCAGTGACCGTTCTCGGGACCGGAGTGCGATATTCGCAGTCGTTCCGATCGCGGTGACACCGCCGTCCGGCTGATAACTGAATTGGTGGTGGTAAATCACTCCCGGTGAGTGGTCCGGCGCACGAATGCACTGGTCCGTTCGGCGCTGTCCCGGCCTCGGCGGGGTGTGTTACGTTCGCTGGGGAGTCCACCCGGGAGGCCATGTGAGCAGTCAGTTCCCGCCGGGGGAGGTCGACGGTGAGGTGCTGCGGCAGGTGCGCGCGTTCTTCGACACCGCACTCCCGGGGAATGCCATCGGAGCCGATGACGACTATTTCGCACTCGGTGTGGTGAACTCGCTGATGGCCCTGGAAATGGTGACCCACGTGGAACGCGCCTTCGGTGTCCGGGTGGAAACAGAAGACCTCGAACTGGACAATTTCCGCACGATGAACAACATGGCGAGGTTCGTCGAGCGCAAGCTCGCCGCGGCGCGGGGCTGAGGGCGTGGACCACGCGGCGTTCGCCGAGTCCGCCCGCGCCGGGGCCGCCGCGTGGGACGCGGGCGAGGGCCTGCCCGCCGAGGTGGTGCGGTCGGTCGCCGACGCCGGGTTCCTCGCCGCGGACCTCCCCGTCGAGCACGGCGGGCGCGGCTGGTCGGCGACGGAGGTCGGCGAGCTGTGCGCGAGCCTGGGCGGGGTGTGCAGCGCCCTGCGCGCCCTGGTCACCGTGCAGGGCATGGTGGCCGCCGCCGTCCTGCGCTGGGGCGACCGGGAGCAGCGCGCCTCGTGGCTGCCCGCCCTGGCCGGTGGCGACCGCCTGGCCGCCTTCGCCGCCACCGAGGCGGGCGCGGGCACCGAACTGTCCGCTGTGGACACCGAAATCTCGGCCACCGCGGGCGGGTTGCGGGTGCGGGGGCGCAAGGTGTGGGTCACCTTCGGGCAGACCGCCGACGTGTTCCTGGTCCTGGCCCGGTCCGACGGGGGGTTGCGGACCGCCCTGGTGGAGGCCGACCGCCCCGGCGTCACGGTGGAACCGGTCACCGGGCAGCTCGGGATGCGCGCCGCGCGGATCGCCCACGTGCGCTTCGACGACGTGACCATCCCGGCGGGCAACGCGATCGCCCCACCCGGCTACGGCCTCTCGCACGTGGCCGGGACGGCGCTGGACCACGGGCGCTTCACCGTGGCCTGGGGCTGCGTCGGCATCGCCGAGTCCTGCCTCGACCGCACCGCCGCCCACGTCGGCGCCCGGACCCAGGGCGGGGTGCGGCTGGCCGACCACGACGCCGTGCGCGCCCTGCTCGGCCGCTGCCTGGCCGAGGCACGGGCGGCCCGCGCGGTCTGCGCCCACGCCGCCGCCCTGCGCGAGCGCGGCGAACCCGCGGCCATCGCCGAGACCGTGCTGGCCAAGTACACCGCCTCCCGGGCGGCCACCGCGGTGAGCGAACACGCCGTGCGCCTGCACGGTTCGGCCGGGATCGCCCCGGGCAGCACCGTCGGCCGCCTGCACCGCGACGCGACGGTCATGCGGATCATCGAGGGCCCGGACGAGGTGGCCGAGCGCCACCTCGGCGACCACGCCCTGCGGCGGCGCCGCTGACGCGGTCGGACCCGGCTCCTCCACCCGGGACCTGCTCGTGCGCATACCGCCGACCGGGTGTCTTCCCCACCCGCCCGATCGGCGGACCCGAGCGGTGTCCCCGGTGCGCAGCGGCATCGCCGTTCACCCTTTCTGATGGTCTTCGATTGGGTTCCCGGAGCAGTGCCCGGGGTCTGGCATAGTTCCCAACCGGCATCGGAAGACGGCCGCGACAATGGGGAGCAAATATGCGCAGTGAAGCACTGGACCGGGTCGAGCTCATCTTCAGGCTCTTCGATTCGAATGGCAACGGGTACATCGAGTCCGACGATTTCGAACTGACGGCGGAACGCGTCGTCGAGGCCGCACCCCGGGCGAGCGAAGCGGCGAAGAACGCGATGATTGCCGCCTACCGGAAGCACTGGTCGATCCTGGAAGCGGAATTGGACGCCGACCGGGACGGCCGGGTCAGCCTGGAGGAGTACTGCTCCTGCGTCCTGTCCCCGGAGCGCTTCGACGACACCCTCACCGACTTCGCCGAGTCGCTCGCCGCGCTCGCCGACCCCGACGAGGACGGGCTCATCCACCGCCCGGACTTCGTGGCGGTGATGACGGCGATCGGCTTCGAGTTCGACAACATCAACACCCTCTTCGACGCGTTGGAGCCCACCGAGGACGACCAGGTCCGCGTGCTCGCCTGGGTGGAGAGCATCAAGGACTACTACAGCCCGGACAAGGCCGGGATCGTGGGCGACCACCTGGTGCCCACCCCGGCCTGACCGCCCCCTCCGGGGCGCGCGCGGCGCGCCCCGGCCGTTCGGTGCGAAGGAGCACGGTGGAATCGACTGTCGGACTCGCTGTCGGCCGGGGGACCGGGCCGGAACTCGCGAAGGTGTTCGAACGGACCCTGGCCGCCCTCGGCGAGTTGTTCTCGACCAGTTTCACCATCACCCGTTCCCCCCGGCTCTACCATTCCTACAATTCGTTGAAAAGCCTCGACTCCGATGAAATACGGGCGATCACGCAGGACGACGCCCGGCACTACGAGGAATTCTGCCGGGCGCAGGCGGCACTCGGGGTTTCCGCCGTCTTCCGCACGGCGATGAACGCACAATCCCTCTACCTCGTCCGCGAGCACCTGCGGGCGGTGAAGGTCGACGTCATCGAATCGCCGGGCGCGACGCTGCTGCTGGTCCGCGACGAGGCCCAGGGCTTCTACACCGGGGAGAACACCCATTCCCCCGGTGCGGTGACCCGGACGATGGCCTTCACCGAGGACGTCACCGACGAGGTGATCGCCTTCGCCGTGCGGCGGGCCCGGCAGCAGTGGCCGGACACCGGGGCCGACCAGGTGGTCATGGCCTACAAATTCCACCTGCTCGACGGCGCGCTCGGCGAGTGGGTCGCGCGCAGCGCCGCCCGCCACGGCGTGCAGATCGCGCTGGGCCAGCCGGACACGGTCAACCGCAACCTCATCGAACACGGCCTCTCGCCGCGGATGATGATCATCGGTGGCAACGAGTGGGCGGACGTGATGCACCCGTTCCTGCTCGACCGGTTCGGCTCCGAGCGGCAGGAGAACCGCTTCACCGAGAACATCCACCTGTGCCCCGAGGTGCGCGGGCTGGTGGAGTACCAGACGGTGCACGGCTCCGCCGACGACATCGAGGGCCGCGACGTGGTCAACCCGGTGGCAACGGTGCGGGCCGCGGCGGCGATCGCGGAACGGCACGGCTCGTGCGCGGGCGCGGTCGCGGCGGTGGAGCGGGCCCTCGACTCCGTGCTGACCCGGGGCACCCGCACCCCGGACCTCGGCGGCACGCACTCGACCACATCGGTGGTCGACGCCCTGCTCACCGAACTGGGCTCGCCCACCCGGGCCGGGGAACCCGTGCTGGCGGGCGAATCGTGACCGATCGGGAACGCGTGGCGCTCCTGGTGATCGACCTGCAGAACGACTTCTGCACCGGCCCGGTCGTCGCGTCGCGGTTCGGCGGTGACACCGCGAAGCTGGACGCCGTCACCGCGAACGCGGCCCGGGCCGTCGACGTGGCCAGGGCCCGCGGTGTGGAGGTCGTCTTCGTCCGCTTCCTCGGCGACCTCGAACACCAGGGGCCGAGCTGGCGGCGGCGCGACGAGGCCCTGGGCAAGCAGCCCAAGTGCCTCGCCGGTTCCTGGGGCGCGCAGTTCCACCGGGTGGCACCGGCCCCCGGTGAGCGCGTCTTCACCAAACTGGCCTGCTTCGACGCGTTCCTCAGCGACGGCTTCGCCGGGTACCTCGAACACCGGGGCTTCGACCGCCTGGTGTTCGCGGGCGTCTACGCCGACGTGTGCGTCGACTCGACCGCGCGGACGGCCTTCCAGAAGGGTTTCCACATCACCGTGCTGGCCGACTGCACCACCAGCCTGCACCGGTCCGACGACGAGGTCCTGCGCTTCATGGGCGCGCTGTACGGCGCCCGCGTGACAACCCTTGCCGAGGAGGAGAACGCGTGGTCGGTGTCCAGCCAGGAGCGGCCGGAGTGGAACACGGCGTCGGCCTGACCGCGCTGATGGTCGCCGCCGCCCGCGCCATCGAGACCCACCGGCCCGACTCGCTGGCCCAGGACCCCTACGCCGAGCACTTCGTGCGCGCGGCACCGGTGTCCGCCGGGTGGCCGGTGCGGATCGGGGACGCGCCCGAGGGCGACGCCAGCCCGCTGTGGGGTCGGTTGGCGCGCTACTTCGGCCTGCGCACCAGGGTGTTCGACGACCACCTGCTCCGGTCCGCCCACGCGGGCACCCGCCAGGTCGTGCTGCTCGGCGCCGGGCTCGACTCCCGGGCCTTCCGCCTGGACTGGCCCCCGGGCTGCGTCGTCTACGAGGTCGACCGGGAGGAGGTGCTCGCGTTCAAGCACCGGGTGCTCGACGGCGTGGGCGCCACGCCCTCGGCGACCCGCAGGCCGATCGGCGCCGACCTCCGGGACGAGTGGGCGGGCGCCCTGCTCGACGCCGGTTACGACCCCACCGCCCGCAGCGCCTGGTTGGCCGAGGGCCTGCTGCTCTACCTCCCGGCGGGGGCGGAGAAGCGGCTGATCGACATCGTGGACGGCCTGGCCACCCCGGGCAGCGACCTGGCCTACGAGGTCAAGCCCGGCGTGGAACCGGAGGAGGTGCGGGACAACCCGGTCTACACGGCCGCGCGGGAGCAGATCGGTGTCGACCTGCTCGGGCTGTTCGACGGCGAACCCCGCCCCGACTCGGCGGCGGACCTCGGCGCGCGGGGCTGGTCGACCACCACCCGCACCCCCTTCCACTTCACCCGCCTGCTCGGCCGCGGCCCCGAACCGGAGCGGGACGACGCGCTGGCGGCGAACCGGTGGGTGTTCGCCGCCAAACCGTGAACGCGCCCCGATGGGCAGGACCGGGCTCAGTAGGGCTGGGCCTGGGCGCGGAACGTCTCCGCCACCGTGCCCGCGTCCTGCGGGAAGGACACCCGGTCGGCCACGCCGTCGGAGGTGTAGCGCTGGGCGGGGGCGGCGGCCAGCTTGTCCAGCCACACCGTCGAGGCGAACTCGGCCTCCTTGCCGGTGGCGGCCTGGGACCGGATGCGCGGGATGCGCACCGGGTCGAAGTCGCCGGAGTAGGGCGACGGGGCGGGGTTGGAACCCACCAGCAACGCCCCCCGGTAGTGGTACTCGACGCCGTCGGAGTGCCCGTTGACGGCCAGGCCCGCCTCGCGGGGGTGGATGCCGAAGGGCAGCGCGATGACCTCCGGTGCGCCACCCGCCGCCCGGATGGCCTGGTCGCCGCGGGCGATGTCCTGCTGGGCGGCCAGCGGGCCCGCGGTGCGCAGGTTCGAGTGGGTCAGGGTGTGGTTGCCGACCTCCATGCCGTGCGCGCGCAGCCACGGGACGGTGCGCAGGCCGCCGGGGTCGGCGAAGGGGTCGGCGTTGACGAAGAAGCTGCCCACCGCGCGGAAGGTGGGGTGGGCGGCGGCCACCTCCCGCATGATCGCCACCGCGGTGCCCGGCACCGGGGTGCCCTCCGGGGTCAGGGCGAACTGGGAGGGGTCGCCGTCGTCGAAGGTGAGGACGACCGGGTGGGTGCCCGCGGGGATGTCGATCTCCCCCTTGGCGTACTGCGCGGCCGTGACGGTCACGTAGCCCTCGCCCGCCAGGCGTTCCAGTTCGGCGCGGAAGTCCTCGGGGGAGCGGTCGTAGACGCTGTTGGGGTTGGCGATGACCCGGTGGTACATGAGGACCGGCACCTGGCCCAGTTCGTTCGCCGAGACCTCCCGCGGCGTGGGTGGCGGCGGGCTGGCGGACGTCGGGGCCACCGGCGTCGCCGAGATGACCGGTGCGCTCGGGGCGGTGGCTTCTGGGCTCGCGCAGGCCGCGGCCAGGGCGAGCACGGCGGTGGCGGCCGTCACCCGTCCGGCGGCAGCGAGGTCAGTCATGATCACCTCTCCACGGTCGACCGGTCGCCCGCTCGGCGCAACGCGGGCCACACGAAAGTATGACCTCGGATTACAACACCGCCGAATGGGGAAAGACGGGGCGAAACCCGTCAGCGGAGGGATTCTCACGTGGTAACTCAGGCTAGCCGCAGGCGGCGCGTCATACCGCTGGTCATCGGGGCGCTGGTCGTGCTGGCGATCGTGGCGCCGCTGAGCGTCCGGGCGCTGTCGGCGTCCGACCCGGTGGTGTCCGGTGTGGACGAGGGCGCCACCGTCACCACCGACGCGGTGCGCCTGCTCAGCGTCAGCGCGCCGGAGGGGCGGGACCTGGCCGACGTCCAGGTGTTCCTCGACGGCGCCCCCGCGCAGACCCGCCGCGACGGCGACCGGCTGCTGCTCGCCGACCCGGCGCTGCCGGACGGGGCGCACAGCGTCTCCGCCCGCGTGCCCGCCCGGATGATGCCCGACCGCGAGGCCACCCGGAGCTTCACCGTCGACGGCACTGCGCCCGCGCTGGAGGTCGACCCGGTCGCGGTCAGCGACCCCCGCAAGCCCTTCACCCTCAAGGGCAAGGCGACTGGCGCCACCGCCGTGACCGCCGACGACAAGACCGTCCCGATCGGCGACGACGGCGCGTTCTCGGTCCAGTTCGACAAGGCCCCCGCCAAGGTGCTGCTGTCCGCCAGGGACGGTGCGGGCAACACCGCCAAGCAGGACTTCACCGTGCCGGTGCGCCACCCCGGCATGAAGGCGGTCCACATGACCGCGATGGCGTGGACGTCGGACGCCCTGCGCGAACCGGTCCTGCAGATGGCGCGCGAGGGCCGGATCAACACCATCCAGCTCGACATCAAGGACGAGAGCGGCGAGGTCGGCTACCAGTCCCAGGTGCCGCTGGCCCGCGAGATCGGCGCGACCCGCAGCCACTACGACGCCAAGGCCGTCGTCGACCAGCTCCACCAGGCGGGGGTGCGGGTCGTCGGCAGGCTCGTCGCGTTCCGCGACCCCATCCTGGCCAGGGCGTCGTGGACCTCGGGCAAGACCGACCGGGTCGTGCAGACCCACGACGGCAGGCCGTGGTCGGGCGGCTACGGCGACTACGCCTTCACCAACTTCGCCAACCCCGAGGTCGTGGGCTACAACCTGGACCTGGCCACCGAGGCGGCGACCATCGGCTTCGACGACGTCCTCTACGACTACATCCGCCGCCCCGAGGGCGCGCTGGGCCAGATGAAGCTGCCCGGCCTGCAGGGCACCCCCGAGCAGGCCATCGCCGACTTCCTGGCCAAGAGCCGCGACGCCGTGCGCGACCGGGGCGCGTTCCTCGGCGCGTCGGTCTTCGGCATCGCCGCCTCCCGGCCGGGCCCGGTGGCCCAGGACATCCCGCTGATGTCGAAGCACGTCGACTACATCGCCCCGATGGTCTACCCCTCGCACTGGGGTCCCGGTGAGTACGGGGTGGCGCAGCCGGAGTCGCAGCCCTACGACATCACCGCCCGCTCGGTGGCCGAGTTCGTCGCCAAGGCCAAGGACAGCGGCACGCAGGTGATCCCCTGGTTGCAGGCGTTCAGCCTGCGCAAGTCCTACGGCCCGGCCGAGGTCCAGGCGCAGATCAAGGCGGCCCAGGACAACGGGGCCAGTTCGTTCCTGCTGTGGAACGCGTCCTGCCGCTACGACACCGCGGGCCTGCAACCCGCCCCCTGACACACGCGGCGGCATTCGCGAGGGGCGGTGGGCCTGGTGCCCACCGCCCCTCGCCACGTCCGGGCACGGCCCGGACCACCCTCCTGACATGCGCAGAACAAGATGTGTCTTGGGTCATAGGCGCCTTGCCTTGCGGAAGTGTCGTCGTGAATTGGTAACTTAGGTAAGCCTTAGTTAACTTTGCGGTAAGGGGGTGTCAGGGTGGGTGGAGGAGCCGGGCTGACCGGGAAGGTCGCGGTGGTCACCGGTGCCGCGCGGGGGATCGGTGCCGCCATCGCGGGCGCGTTGGCCCGGGAGGGTGTCACCGTGGCCGCGGTGGACATCGAGGCCGGGGTGCCCCTCGAGGTCGAGGGTGGTTCAGTCGTGCCGTTCGCGGCCGACGTGTCCGACCCGGTGGCGATCGCCCGGGTGGTCGAGGAGGTCGAGCGCGACCTGGGGCCGATCGACATCGGGGTCTGCGCGGCGGGTGTGCTGCGGCCCGCGTCGGTGGGCGACGCCCGCGACGAGGACTGGGCGGCGACGTTCGCGGTCAACGCGACCGGCGTGTTCACCGTGCTGCGCGAGGTTTCCCGGCGCATGGTGCCGCGCGGGCGCGGGGCGCTGGTCACCGTCGGGTCCAACGCCGTCGGTGTGCCGCGCACCGGGATGGCCGCCTACGCCGCGTCCAAGGCGGCGGCGACGATGCTCACCCGGTGCCTCGGGTTGGAACTCGCCGGGTCCGGTGTCCGCTGCAACGTCGTCTCGCCCGGGTCCACCGACACCGACATGCAACGCGCCCTCTGGACCGTTGGCAACGGTCCCGAGCGGGTGATCGCCGGGGACGCGGAGCAGTTCCGGGTGGGCATCCCGCTCGGCCGCATCGCCGACCCCGACGACATCGCCGACGCCGTGGTGTTCCTGGTCTCCGAGCGGGCCAGGCACATCACCATGCAGAACCTGTACGTCGACGGCGGGGCGACCCTGTGCGCCTGACCTGCCGCAGTTCGTAAGTTCCTCCTCCGATCCTGTCTCGTCCGGGTGCGCCGGGTGGGGAAAGTCCGAAGTAGTCTGTTTGCGAAAGGGAATTCCGCGTGTCCGCTGCCGCCCTGGTGCGTCCCCGTCCGGTCCACCGGGCTGCCGACCTGCTGTCCGCCTACCTGCCCGGGTCGTTCTACTACTCCTCGGCCCGCGGCTCGCTGCTCGCCGACGGGGTGCACGCCCCGGTCGACGCCCCGCCCGGCGCCCGGGCCACCGCCGCCGCGGCGGCGCTGTCGGCGGCGGCCGTGGCCGGGGTCGAGGGGCCGGTGGTGGTCGGCGCGCTCGGTTTCCGCCCGGACGGCCCGAGCAGCCTGGTCGTCCCCGCGCTCGTCCGCCGGGCCGGTGCCCCCACGGGCGACGGCCCCACCGGAGCGGCCCGCGTGCCCGCCTGGACGATCACGCCCCGGCCCGAACCGGCGGTCTACACCGCCGCCGTGCGCCGCGCGCTGGGCCTGATCGACGACGGCGACCTGGACAAGGTCGTGCTGGGCCGGTGCCTCGACCTGCTCGCCGACACCCCCGTCGCGGTGCCCGCGCTGCTGGCCCGGCTGGTGCGCGCCGACCCCGCCGCGCACGCCTTCGCCGTCGACGTCAGCGCGCCGGGCGACCCCGCCCCGCGCACCCTGCTCGGGGCGAGCCCGGAGCTGCTGGTGTCGCGGCACGGCAGCGAGGTGGTGGCCAACCCGCTGGCCGGTTCCCTGCCCAGGGTGGCCGACGAGGACGAGAACCGCAGGCGCCGGGCGGCGCTGCTGGCCTCGGCCAAGGACCGCGCCGAGCACGCGCACGTCGCCGCCGAGGTGGCCGCGGTGCTGGGCCGGTTCTGCGCCGACCTGGACGTGCCCGCCGAACCGTCGGTGATCGGCACACCGACGATGTGGCACCTGTCGACCCGCATCACCGGTCGGGTCGCCGACCCGACCGACCCGGGGTCCTCGGCGCTGGCGCTGGCCGAGGCGCTGCACCCGACACCCGCCGTGTGCGGGGTGCCGGTGGTCCGCGCCCGGGACGCCATCGCCGACCTGGAACCGCTGGACCGCGGCCACTTCACCGGCCTGGTGGGCTGGACCGACCTCGACGGCGACGGCGAGTGGGTGGTCACCATCCGCTGCGCCGAGGTGTGCGACCGGGCGGTGCGCTTGTTCGCCGGGGCGGGCGTCGTCGCCGGGTCGGACCCGGAGGCGGAGCTGGCCGAGACCGGTGCGAAGTTCCGCACGCTGCTGCGCGCGCTCGGCGCCGAGGACCCGCGATGACCCTCGACCACACCCCGTGGCCGGAACCGGTCGCCGCGCGCTACCGCGCCGCGGGCCACTGGCGCGGCCAGACCTTCGGCGCGCTGCTGACCGCCCTGGCCGAGGCGCACGGCCCCCGCACCGCCGTGGTCGGCGAGCGGGACGGGACCACCAGCCGCTGGACCTACGCCGAGTTCGACGACCGCGCGCACCGCGTCGCCGCCGGTCTGGTCGACTCCGGCATCCGCCCGGGTGAGCGGGTCGTGGTGCAACTGCCGAACGTGCCCGAGTTCGCCCCGGTCCTGTTCGGACTGTGGCGGGCCGGTGCCCGGCCGGTGTTCGCGCTGCCCGCCCACCGCCACAGCGAACTGCGCCACTTCGCCGAGCAGAGCGAGGCCGCGGCGATCCTCACCGTCGGCCTGCACGAGCGGCACGACCACGCGGCCACCGCGCGCGCCGTGGCCGCCGACGTGGCCTCGGTGCGCCACGTGCACGTGGTCGGGTCCGCCGACTTCGACGACCTGTCCGCCACCGCCCCGCGCGAGCTGCCCGACCCCGACCCGTCGGGGGTGGCGTTCCTGCAACTGTCCGGGGGCAGCACCGGGTTGCCGAAGCTGATCCCGCGCACCCACGACGACTACCTCTACAGCGTCCGCGAAAGCGCCCGCATCTGCGCGCTGACCCCCGACAGCGCCTACCTGGCCGCCCTGCCCGCCGCGCACAACTACCCGCTCAGCTCACCCGGCGTGCTGGGCGCCTGGCACGCGGGGGCGAAGGTCGTGTTCTCACCGCGCCCGGACGCCGACACCGCGTTCCGGCTCATCGAACGCGAGGGCGTCACCATCACCGGGGTCGTGCCGCCGCTGGCCGCGGCCTGGGTGCAGACCGCCGCGCGCACCGGGCATGACCTGTCCACCTTGGACGTTCTGCTCATCGGTGGCGCCAAGTGCGGCCGGGAGCTGGCCGAGCGCGTCGGACCCGCGCTGGGGGTGCGGTTGCAGCAGGTGTTCGGCATGGCCGAGGGCCTGGTCTGCTACACCCGCCTGGACGACCCGGCCGAGGTGGTCCTGGGCACCCAGGGCCGCCCGATCTCCCCCGACGACGAGGTCCGCGTGGTCGACCCGGACAACCCGCTGGCGGGCTCGGACGACCTGGTGGCACCGGGGGAGACCGGGGCGCTGCTGACCCGCGGCCCGTACACGATCCGCGGCTACTTCCGCGCGCCCGAGCACAACGCGGTGGCGTTCACCCCGGACGGCTTCTACCGCACCGGGGACCTGGTGCGGCAGACCCCGTCCGGGCACCTGGAGGTCGTCGGCCGGGCCAAGGAGCAGATCAACCGGGGCGGGGAGAAGGTCGCCGCCGAGGAGGTCGAGGACCACCTCATGGCCCACCCCGACGTGCTCGACGCCGCCGTGGTCGCGGTGCCCGACGACTACCTCGGCGAGCGCACCTGCGCCTACGTCGTGCCGGTCGCCGGGGCCGCGCCCACCGCGCCCGCGCTGCGCCGGTTCATCCGCGAGCGCGGGGTGGCCGCGTTCAAGGTGCCCGACCTGGTGCAGGTGGTCGAGGCGTTCCCGGTGACCGGGGTCGGCAAGACCAGCAAACGCGAACTGCGGGTGGCCCTGGCCGCCCTCGTGAAGGAGGCGTGACCCGTGTCCCTGCCCGAGATCGGTTCCTACCCGCTGCCCGCGGCGTCCGAACTGCCCGCCTGCCGGGTCGACTGGCGGCCCGACCCGGCGCGCGCGGCGCTGCTGGTGCACGACGCGCAGCGCTACTTCCTCGCCCCGTACCAGGGTGCGCCCCTGCCGGAGGTGGTCGCCAACACCGCCGCCCTGCTGGAGGTCGCCCGCCGCGTCGGGGTCCCGGTGTTCTACACCGCCCAGCCGGGCCGCCAGGCCGACGAGGACCGCGGCCTGCTGCTGGAGTTCTGGGGCGCGGGCATCGGCGCGGTCATCGACGACGACCCGCGCGCCGCCGACATCGTCGACGAACTCGCCCCCCGACCCGGCGACACCGTGCTGGACAAGTGGCGCTACAGCGCCTTCCAGCGCAGCCCGTTCACCGAGCAGCTCGCCGAGCTGGGCCGCGACCAGCTGCTGATCACCGGCGTCTACGCGCACATCGGCTGCCAGACCACCGCGGTGGAGGCGTTCATGCGCGACGTGCGCCCGTTCCTGGTCGGCGACGCGGTGGCCGACTTCTCCCGCGAGCACCACGACCGGGCCTGCGAGTACGTGGCGCAGCGCTGCGGCGCCGTCACCACCACCGCCGCCGCGCTCGCCGCGCTGTCGGCGCCGATCCCCGCCGGAGCGAAGCGATGAGCACCCCCGAGACCGCCCTGACCGCCGAGCGGCTGCGCGCCGACGTCGCCGACGTGCTGGGCTGCGACCCGGCCGAGGTCACCCCGGACGCCGACCTGTTCGACCTGGGCCTGGACTCCATGCGCACGATGGCGCTGGTCGAGCGCTGGCGCGCGGCCGGGGCGCCCGCCGTCGAGTTCGCCGACCTGGCCGAGGAACCCCGGTTGGAGCGCTGGGCCAGCCTGGTGACCGGCACGTGAACCGGGTCGACCACCGCCACCGCCACCGCGAGCGCATCGCCGAGGTCCGCGCGGGCACCGCGGCGGAGAAGGTCGGCTACCCGATCCGGGTGCGCACCGCCGAGGTGGTGCGCACCGCCGCGGTCGGCACCGGTCTGGTGCGGGTCACCCTGGGCGGCCCGGGGACCGGGGGGTTCGAGGCGCACTCGCCCGACGAGCACGTGAAGGTGCTGTTCCCGGAGCCGGACGGCACCCTGCGCCTGCCCGAGCCCGACGGCGACGTGCTGCGCTGGCCCAGGCCGTCGCCCACCTCCCGCGAGTACACCGTGCGCCGCTACGACCCGGCCACCGGCGAACTCGACCTGGACGTGGCCCTGCACGCCGGGGGACTGGGCGCCGACTGGGCGCGCACCGCCGAACCCGGCGCCGCGGTGCACGTCGCGGGCCCGCCCGGCGGGCTGATCGTCCCGCACACCTACGACCGCTACCTGCTCGCGGGCGACCTGACCGCGCTGCCCGCCATCGCCCGCTGGCTGGAGGAACTGCCCCGCACCGCCCGCGGCTGGGCGTTCGTCGAGGTCGCCGACGCGGGCGAGCGGATCGACCTGCGCGCCCCCGAGGGGTTCGAGGTGCACTGGCTGCACCGCGACGGCGCCGCGCCCGGCACCACCGACCTGCTGGAGCGGGCGGTGCGCGGGGTCGACGTGCCCGAGGGGGAACGGCTCTACGCCTGGATCGCGGGGGAGGCGGGCTCGATCAAGCCGCTGCGCCGCTGGGTCCGCGACGAGCTGGGCCTGGGCAAGGCCGACCACGACATCACCGGCTACTGGAAGCGCGGCGTCGCCGACTTCGACGACGAGGACGACCACCCGCACGACTACCACTGATCCACCGGAACTCCCCGAAGTACGAGCGAAACCCCGAGGAACCCCCATGCCCCTCCCCAGAATCACCGGCATCGCCAGCGCGCTGGTGCTCACCATCGGCCTGGCCGCGGGCTGCGGCTCCGGCGACGCCGAGTCCGGCGCGGGCGCGGGCGACACCCGCGTCTTCGCCGCCGACAACGGCCAGATCACCATCCCGGTCGCCCCGAAGCGGGTCGTGGCCACCGGGTACGCCGTCCCGGCCCTGCTGGAGGCCGACGCACCGCTGGTGGGGATCTCCTCCTGGCAGCGGGGGCTGCCGATGATGACCGCCGACGACCGCGCCGAGTACGACAGGCTGACCAAGGTCGCGGGTGAGTCGGCCGCGGAGACCAACTACGAGGCCATCGCCCAGGCCGAGCCGGACCTGATCGTCATCGGCGTGCCCAAGCCCGCGCTCGCCGACATCGACCTCACGCGGCTGGAGGCGGTGGCCCCGGTCGTGGCCATCGGCCCCTCGGTGCCGTCGGCGTGGCGGGACCTCTCGCGCAGGCAGGCCGACGCGGCGGGCGCGCTGGCCACCTTCGACGCCAACCGCGACGCCTACCAGGCCAAGACCGAGGAACTGGCCACCAAGTACGCCTCGGTGCTGCCGAACCTCAAGCTCGCCCACCTCGGCGCCTACGGCGAGGTCGCCAAGGGCAACTTCCAGCGCGAGTTCAACGGCGCCTGGGGCACCAACATCGCCCAGGACCTCGGCGCGAACTACTACGGCCAGGTCAAGGTCAAGGGCGGCGGCTCCAAGGACGTCAGCGAGTACCCGTCGATCGAGGAACTGCCCGCGGCCTTCGCCGAGGCCGACGCCATCACCTACTCCGTCGCCGCCGACGGTTCGGTGCCCAAGTCCGTGCAGTACGTCCTGGACTCCCCGTTGTGGAAGGAACTGCCCGCGGTGAAGGCGGGCAAGGTCTTCGCGCTGCGCTACACCGAGGCCGCGACCTACCGCTCGGCCATGACCGCCGTGGACGCGATCGACCAGGCGTTCGCACCACTGCTGACCTCGTGACCGCTGCCCGGACCGCACCCGCGCGCTCCCGGTCGGGGGCGCGCGGGGTGTGGCTGCTCCTCGCGCTGACCGTGCTCGCCGCGGTGGCGGTGCTCAGCCTCGCCGTCGGCGCGCACGCCATCGCCCCCGCCGGGGTGCTGCGGGCGCTGCTCGACCCGACCGGCTCCAGCGACGACCTGGTGGTGCGCGACATCCGCGCGCCCCGCGCGCTGCTGGCCGTCGGCGCGGGTGCCGCGCTGGGCGTGGCAGGCGTGCTGGTGCAGGTGCTCTCGCGCAACCCGCTGGCGGAACCGGGCATCCTCGGGGTGAGCACCGGCGCCGGGTTCGCCATCACCGTGGGCTCCGCGCTGGGCGCCACCGCCTCGGCCACGGGGGAACTGGTGCTGGCCGTGGTGGGGTCGGTGCTGGCGATGGCGCTGGTGTACGCGGTGGGCCGCCGCTCGCCGCTGCGGCTGGTGCTCACCGGGGTCGCGCTGAGCTCGGTGCTGTCCGGGGTGTCGCTCGGGCTGCGGCTGCTGCTGCCCGACGTGTTCGACGAGTACCGGTTCTGGGCGGTCGGGTCGCTGGCGGGGCGGGAGCAGGCACCGACGCTGCTGCCCGTGCTCGCCATCGCCGCCGCCC
The DNA here is from genome assembly GCF_021056305.1 of Actinokineospora sp. PR83. Lineage (NCBI taxonomy): Bacteria > Bacillati > Actinomycetota > Actinomycetes > Pseudonocardiales > Pseudonocardiaceae > Actinokineospora > Actinokineospora sp. PR83. The sequence continues at coordinate 117,103 of NZ_JAJCXD010000093.1, read as the reverse complement.
TGCTCGGCGCGCTGCTGCTGAGCAGGCAGCTCAACGCCGTTGCGCTCGGTGAGGCGGTCGCGCAGACCCTCGGGGTGAACGTCGCCGGGGTGCGGGCCGGGGCGCTGGTGCTGATCACCGTGCTGGCCGGGGCGGCGACCGCGATCGCCGGGCCGATCCTGTTCGTCGGGCTGATCGTGCCGCACCTGGCCCGGCGCGCGGCGGGCGGTTCGGTGCCCTGGCTGGTCGCCTTCGCCGCCGTCCTGGGTCCGGTCCTGCTGCTGGTGTCGGACACGGTGGCGCGGGTGCTGCTGCCGGTCGGGGAGGTGCCGGTCGCCGTCGTGACCGCGTTCCTGGGTGGGCCGGTGCTCATCTGGGCGGTCCGCCGCTACGGGGCGGCGCCGCTGTGACCGCCGTCGTCCTGCGCCGCGGCCCGGTGTCCCTCCGCGTCGAGCGCCGCACCCTCGTCTTCACCGCCGCCGCGGTCCTCGTCGTCCTGGGGCTGGGGCTGCTCGGCCTCTGCTACGGCGCGGTCTGGGCGAGCCCGGCCAGGGTCGTCGCCGCGCTCTCGGGTTCCGGCGGCGGTTCCGGCGTGGTCATCCGCGACTGGCGGCTGCCCCGCGTGCTCTCCGGGGTGGTCTTCGGGGCCGCGCTCGGCGTGGCCGGGGCGATCTTCCAGGGCATCACCCGCAACCCGCTGGGCAGCCCGGACGTGATCGGGCTGGACTCGGGCGCCTACACCGGGGCGCTGATCGCGCTCACCGTCCTGTCCGGGACCTCCGCGCAGCTCACCGCCGGGTCGGTGGCGGGCGGTGTGGCGACCGCGACCGCGGTGTACCTGCTCTCGCGCAAGGGCGGGCTGTCCGGGCTGCGGCTGGTGGTGATCGGGATCGCCGTCAACGCCATGCTGACCGCGGTCAACTCCTGGATCGTGCTGCGCGCCGAACTGGAGGTCGCCATCGCCGCCGTCGGTTGGAGCGCGGGCTCGCTCAACGGCGTCGGCTGGGACGACCTGGCGATCCCGTTCGCCGTGCTGGCCGTCCTGCTGGTGCTGCTGGCGCTGCGGTCGCAGGCCACCCACCAGTCCGGGCTGGGCGGCGAGGTCGCGGTCACCACCGGCGTCGGCCTGGAGCGGCTGCGGCTGCACCTGGTGCTGATCGGCGTCGGCTGCACCGCCACCGTCACCGCCGTGGCCGGGCCGATCGCGTTCGTCGCGCTGGCCGCCCCGCAGATCGGCAGGCGGCTGGCCGGTGCCCCCGGTGTGCCGCTGCTGCCCGCCGCGCTGACCGGTGCCGCCCTGCTGCAGGGAGCCGACCTGCTCGCGCAGGCGCTGCTCGCCCCCGTCGCCCTGCCGGTCGGCGTGGTCAGCACCGCCATCGGCGGCTGCTACCTGATCTGGCTGCTCACCAAGGAGGTGCGGCGGACGTGACCGCCCGCTTGACCGCGCGGGACCTGACCCTGCGCTACGGCGACCGGGTGGTCTCCACCCGGCTGTCGCTGGACGTGCCCGACGGCGCGTTCACCGCCGTCGTCGGCCCCAACGCCTGCGGCAAGTCCACGCTGCTGCGCGCGTTCGTGCGGCTGCTGCGCCCCACCGGGGGCGCCGCCCTGTTCGACGGGCGCGCGGTGGGGGAGTACCCGGGCAAGGAACTGGCGCGGGCACTGGGGTTCCTGCCGCAGGAACCCGTCGCCCCCGAAGACGTCCGGGTGCGCCAACTCGTGGCCAGGGGCCGCTTCCCGCACCAGGGCCTGCTGTCCACCTGGTCGGTCGCCGACGAGGAGGCCGTCGCCGAGGCGATGGACGCCGCCGGGGTCACCGACCTGGCCGATCGGCCGGTGCACGAGCTGTCGGGCGGCCAGCGGCAACGGGTGTGGGTGGCGCTGGTGCTGGCGCAGCGCACCCCGTACCTGCTGCTCGACGAACCGACGTCGTTCCTCGACATCACCCACCAGTACCAACTGCTGGAGCTGCTGGCCCGGCTGCGCGACGCGGGTCGAACCGTGATCGCGGTGCTGCACGACATCAACCAGGCCTGCCGCTACGCCGACCACCTCGTCGCCCTGCGCGACGGCCGGGTGGTCGCCGAGGGGCCGCCGTCGCGGGTGGTCGACGCCGCGCTGATCGACGAGGTGTTCGACCTGCCCTGCGTCGTCGTTCCCGACCCGGTGACCGGCACCCCGATGGTCGTCCCCTCCTTCTGACCACCCCGACCTGACCGCCCGACCTCCAGGAGCACGCGTTGAGCACAGCCCACGCCCACCCCGGCGCCGAGTCCACCGTGGACGGTGAGCTGCTGGAGCTGACCGGCGCCCAGCGGGGCATCTGGGACGCGCAGCGGCTGGAGCCGGACTCCCCGTACTACGTCGTCGGCGACGTGCTGGAGGTCAGCGGTGCCGCCCCGGTGGACGTGGCGGCGCTGCGCGCGGCGATCCGCGCCACCACCGAGGAGGCCGACAGCCTGCGGCTGCGCGTGTCCGACACCCCGGACGGCCCGCGCCAGGTGGTCTCCGCCGACCCGGTGCCGCTGCCGGAGGTGGTCGACCTGCGCGCCGAGGCGGACCCGGTGGCCGCCGCGCACGCCCTGGTCGCCGCCGAGCGCGGCCGGGTCGCCGAGGCGTGCCGGGGGATGGTGGACCGCCCGCTGTTCTCCCACACCGTGCTGCGCCTGACCGACCGGGAGGTGTGGTTCACCCAGCTCGGGCACCACCTGGTGTTCGACGGCTACACCGCGGCGATGCTGGCCCGGCGCACCGCCGCGCACTACACCGCCCTGGTGCGCGGCGAGCAGCCCCCGCCCCCGACCTTCGGCCGGTTCGCCGACCTGGTCACCGCCGACCTGGCCTACCGGGGCAGTGCCCGCGCCGAGCAGGACCGGGCCTACTGGCGGGAGCGGTTCACCCCGCTGCCCGACCTCGACGAGGGCACCGGGGCCACCGGCCTGCCCGAGCGCACCGTCACCGCCCGCGCGGTGCTGGACGCGGCCGACCTCGCCCGGTTGAGGGCCGTCGCCGAGGGGGTCGGCGCGACCTGGGGTGAGGCGCTGATCGCCTGCTACGCGGCGTTCCTGCACCGGGTGCTGGGGCAGGCCGACGTGGTGTTCGCGCTGCCGCTGATGTGCCGGGTCGGGCCCGCGCTGCGCACCCCGGCCATGGCGGTCAACGTGCTGCCGCTGCGGGTCGCGGTGTCCGGCGGCGACGGGCTGCCCGAGCTGACCGCGCGGGTGGCGGCGGCGATGCGGGAGATGCGCGCGCACCAGCGCTACCGCGGCGAGGACCTGCCCGGGGACTTGGCCGTCGCCGGGGCGGGTGCGCTGCTGCACGGGCGCGGGGTGAACCTGAAGGCGTTCGACCTCGCCCTGGACTTCGCCGGGTCCACCGGGGTCATGCGCAACGTGGCGGGCGGCCCGCCGGAGGACATGGGCCTGAGCGTGCTGCCGACCGGGGAGGGCGGGCTGCTGCTCGGCTTCGAGGTCGACGCCCGCACCCACGACCAGGCCGGGGTCGACCGCAGGCTCGACGCCCTGCGCGCGCTGATCACCGCGCTGACCGACCCGGCCGCCCCCGCCGTCGGTCAGGTGGACCTGGTCGCCCCCGAGGACCGCGCACGCCTGCTGGAGGAGTGGCGCACCGCGCCCGCGCCCGGCACTCCGCTCGACGTGCCCGCCCTGGTGGCGGGTCTGGCCGACCACGGCAAAGAGACGGCGCTGGTGTGCGGGCCGGAGCGGCTGACCACGGCCGAACTCGCCGCCCGGGTGCACCGCCTGGCCCGGGCGCTGCGGGCGCGCGGCGTCGGTGCCGACGACGTGGTGGCGCTGCCGCTGACCCGCTCGGTCGACCTGGTGGTGGCGCTGCTGGCGGTCCTCGACGCGGGCGCCGCCTTCCTGCCGCTGGACGTCGAGCACCCGGCCGGGCGGCTGCGCGCCACGACCGCCGAGGCCGGGGCGGTGCTCGCGCTCGCCGAGGCGGCCACCGCCGACGCCGTGCCCACCGGGGTGCCGCACCTGCTGCTGGACGCGCCAGAGGTCCGCGCGGAACTGGCCTGCTTGCAAGACTCTCCACTGTCCACTGAGGAACTGTCGGCGCCCCGCCACCCCGACCACCTCGCGTACGTCATCTTCACCTCCGGGTCCACCGGAACCCCCAAGGGCGTGCTGGGGCGCGTCGGCGGCCTCGCGTCGCTGGTCCACCACCACCGCGCGACCACCGTCGCGGAGGCCGAGCGCACCGCGGGCAGGCGGCTGCGGTCCGCGCACACCTACTCCTTCGCCTTCGACTCCGCGCTCGACCAACTGCTGTGGCTGCTGTGCGGGCACGAACTGCACCTCTACCCGGCCGACCTCGCCCGCGACGCCGAAGCCCTGCTCGCGGCGTTCACCCGCGACCGCATCGATGTCGTCGACACCACCCCGTCGATGGCCGTGCCCCTGGTCGAGGCGGGCCTGCTCGACGGCGCCCACCGCCCGACCCTGCTCATCCTCGGCGGCGAGGCCGCCCCGCCCGCGCTCTGGCGCCGGGTGGCCGAATCCGGTGTCGCCGCACGCAACCTCTACGGCCCCACCGAGGCCACTGTGGACAGCGTGGGCGCCCGGATCGACGGCGGCGCCCCCACGATCGGCTTCCCGGTCCCCGGAACGCGCGTCTACCTGCTGGACAACGGGCTGCGCCCGGTTCAGCCCGGCAGCCCCGGTGAGCTGTACCTGGCGGGGCCGCACCTGGCCCGCGGTTACCTCGGCCGACCGGGGGCCACCGCGGAGCGGTTCCTCGCCGACCCGTTCGGCGACCCCGGCGACCGGATGTACCGCACCGGCGACCTGGCCCGCTGGGTGCGGGGGCGGGGACTGGAGTACCTGGGCCGCCGCGACGGGCAGGTCAAGGTCCGCGGCCACCGGGTGGAACTCGGCGAGGTCGAGGCCGCCCTGGGCGCGCTGCCCGGGGTCGGCGCCACGGCTGCCACCGTCCGCACCGACACCGGCACCGGCAGGCTCGTCGGCTACGTCGTGCCCGCCGCGGGCGCCACCCCCAGCCCGGACGGCGTGCGCGCGGCGCTGGCCGACCGCGTCCCCGACCACCTGGTGCCCTCGGCGGTCGTGGTGCTGGCCGCGCTTCCGGTGACCACCAACGGCAAGCTCGACCGCGCCGCCCTGCCCGCCCCCCGGACCTCGGGCGCGGGCCGCGCCCCGGGCACCGAGCGGGAGCGGCTGCTGTGCGCGACCGTCGCCGAGGTGCTGGGCGCCGGACGGGTCGGCCCGGACGACGACTTCTTCGCCCTCGGCGGCGACAGCATCACCGCCATCAGCGTCAGCAGCCGGTTGCGCGCCCACGGCCTGGACCTGCGCCCCCGCGACCTGCTCGCCCGCGGCAGCTTCGCCGCCCTGGCCGCCGCCGGGCGCGACCTGCGCGGCCCCGACCCGGCGCACCCCGCCGAGGCCGACGACCCGATCGGGCCGGTACCCGCGCCGCCCATCGTGCGCGCACTGCTCGACGCGAACCCCGACCCGACCGCGATCGCCGGGTACGCCCAGTGGACGGTGGTGGACCTCGACACCCCCCTGTCCCTGGATCGCCTCGTCCACGGTGTCGGCGTGCTCCTCGACCACCACGACGCCCTGCGCCTGCGGGTGTCGCCCGCGGGTGAGCTGGTCGTGGCCCCGCGCAGGTCGGTGCTCGCCGATCGCGTCGTCAGCGAGTCCACAGCGGACAGTGCGGTCGAGGTGGCGAGCGGGGCAGCCGCGTCCCTCGACCCGGTCTCCGGTGACCTGGTGCGGGTCGTCCTGCTGCGCGACCCGGACCGGCTGGTGGTCGTCGTCCACCACCTCGCCGTGGACGGCGTGTCCTGGCGGGTGCTGCTGCCCGACCTGCGCGCCGCCTGCACCGGCGGTTCCCCGGCCCCGGTCGGCACCTCGTGGCGCCGCCACGCCCGCCTGCTCGCCGAGCAGGGCGCAGGCGGTGCCCGCCGCACCGAGGTCGAGCACTGGCGCACCGCCCGCGACGACTTCCGCCTGGGCGCCCGCCCGCTCGACCAGGCCCTCGACACCACCGCCACCGCCCACCGCGGCACCACGGTCGCCACCCCCGAGGCCAGCACCGCCGTTCTCACCGCCCTCACCGCGGCCTACCGCGCGGGCGCCGACGAGGTGCTGCTGGCCGCGCTGGTCCTGGCCCTGCGGCTCTGGCGCGACGAGCAGCGCGACGCGATCACCGTCACCGTGGAGGGCCACGGCCGCGACCAGGCCGGGCTCGACCTGTCCCGCACCGTCGGCTGGTTCACCGCCGAACACCCCCTGCGGCTCCCCGCCGACGCCGTCCGCACCGCCGTCGACCTGGCCGACGCGCTCGCGGGCGGCGACGCCACCGGCCGGTTGGTGCGCGCGGTCAAGGAGGCCAAGCGCGCGGTCCCCGACGGCGGCACCGGCCACGGCGTGCTGCGCCACCTCGACCCCGGCACCCGCGCCGAGTTCGCCGCCACCCCAACACCGGACGTCCTGCTCAACTACCTGGGCCGCTTCGCCCCGCTCCCCGGGTGGCGGCTGCCCGACGACGACCCGTTCGCCGTCGTCGAACCCCCGGCCAAGGCGCTGGAACAGGTCCTCGCGCTGAACTGCTTCGTCCGCGAGGACACCACCCCCCGCATCGCCGTGGAGTGGACCGCCGCCGGGCTCGTGCTCGCCCCGGCGGAACTGGCGGGGTTGCAGCGGGCGTGGGAGACCGCGCTGGCCGCCCTCGCCGCGCACGCCGACCGCATCGGCCCCGACGGCGGCGGCCTCACCCCGTCCGACCTGCCGCTGGTCGACCTCGACCAGGACACCATCGACGCCATGGAGCGGCGCGGCCGGGTGCTCGACGTGCTGCCCGCCACCCCGTTGCAGGTCGGCCTGTCCTTCCACACCCTGCTGCGCGCGGACCAGGACACCGACGTCTACGTCGTGCAGGCGGTGACCCTGCTGCGCGGTGCCCTCGACCCCGACCGGATGCGCGCGGCGACCGGAGAACTGCTGCGCAGGCACCCGGCGCTGCGCGTGTACCTGCACACCACCGCCACCGGCGAGGTCGTCCAGGTCATCCCGGCCGAGACCACCCTCGACTGGCGCCACGCCGACCTGTCCGGGCACACCGCAGACGACCGCGACCGCCTGCTGGCCGAGCACTGCCGCACCGACCTCGACCGCCCCTTCGACCCCGCGACCCCGCCGCTGGTGCGCTTCCTGCTGTGCACCCTCGGCCCCGACGAGCACCGCCTGGTCATCACCAACCACCACGCGCTGCTCGACGGCTGGTCCATGCCCCTGGTCGGGCGCACCCTGCTGGCCACCTACGCCGAACTCGGCGGCGGCCCGCCCGCGCCGACCGCCCCCGCCCCGACCGACCACCACCGCCTGCTGGCGGGCCGCGACCACGCCGCCGGGCTCGACGCCTGGTGTGCCGCCCTGACCGGGCTGGACGGCGGAACCCACTTGGCCCCCGCCGCCGCGGCGTCCACAGTGGCCCGTCCGGAACGCGTGACGGTCAACCTGGGTCGCGACTTCAGCGATCGGCTCCGCGGCTTCGCCCGCGCCCGCGGCGTCACCGCCACCACGGTCTTCCAGGTCGCCTGGGGCGTGCTGCTCGGCAGGCTCACCGGCCGCCGCGACGTGGTGTTCGGCTGCCCGGTCTCCGGCAGGCCCGCCGAACTCGACGGCGTGGAACGGGTCATCGGCCAACTCGGCAACACCATCCCGGTGCGGGTCCGCACCGACCCGGCCGACACCGCCGCCGCCCTGCTCGACCGGGTGCACACCGACAGCGTGGCCCTCGCCGAGCACCACCACGTCGGGCTGCCGGACGTGCAGCGCGCCGCCGGTCTCGGCGACCTGTTCGACACCATGCTGGTGATGGAGAACTTCCCGCTCTCCAGCCGCGACCGCACCACCCTCGCCCCCGGCCTGGACCTGGTCGGCGTGGACATCACCGACGCCACGCACTACCCGCTGACCGTCATCGTCATCCCCGGCGAGGAAATCGTGGTGGGCCTGGGCTACCAGCCGCAGTCCTTCGACGAGGACACCGTGCGCGGCTACGGCCGCTGGCTGCGCACCCTGCTGGAGGAGATCGTCACCGACCCGGACCGCCCGGTGGCCCGGCTGCGCGCCCTCGACCCGGCCGAGCACGACGCGCTGCTGGCGCTGGGCGAGGGTGCCGAGCCGAGCAGGCCCGTGGGCAGTTGCCTGGAGGAGTTCGGCCGGTGGGTGCGCAAGACCCCGGACGCCGACGCCGTGGTCTGCCGCGACCGCACCCTGACCTACGCCGAACTCGACCGCCGGGCCAACCGCCTCGCCCACGCCCTGCGCGAACGCGGGGTGCGACCGCAGGACCCGGTGGCCGTCCTGCTCGACCGGGACGTGGAACTGGTCGTGGCCCTGTTCGGCGTGTTCAAGGCCGGGGCGGTGCACGTCCCGATGGACCCGACCTACCCGGTCGACCGGCTGGCCTACATGCTCGACGACATCGCGCCCGCCGCGGTCCTGGCCACCCCGGACTCCCTCGCCGTCGCGGTGCGGGTCCCGGTGCTCGACCCCACCGCGCTCGCCGGTCCGTCCACATGGGATGAGGACCCGGTCGAGGCGCGGCAGGGGATCACCGGCGACTCGATCGCCTACGTCATCTACACCTCCGGCACCACCGGCAGGCCCAAGGGCGTCGCCGTCGCACACCGGGGCCTGCCCAGCCTGGTCACCCTCCAGGAGGACGTGGTCGGCATCGGCGAGCGCGAGCGCTACCTGCACTTCGCCTCGATCGGCTTCGACGTGGCGTTCTGGCAGTTCACGCTGCCGCTGCTGTCCGGCGGCGCCTCGGTCATCGCCCCGGAGGAGGTGCGCGTGCCCGGCGACGAGCTGCTGGACTACATCACCGAGCACCGGGTGACCGGGGTGAACCTGCTGCCGTCGTTCCTCGCCGCCATGCCGGACGACCGCGAGGTGGACCGCGACCTGTTCTTCGTCGTCGGCGCCGAACGCCTCGACCCCGAGCTGGCCCGCCGCTGGGGCGACCGCCGGGCGCTGTTCAACGCCTACGGCCCCACCGAGGTGACCATCAACTCCGTCACCTGGACCCACCGGCCCGACGACCCCGGCCCGCTGCCCATCGGCCGCCCCGACCCGCACGTGCGCGCCTACGTCCTGGACGCGGGCCTGCTCCCGGTCGGCGTGGGGGTGACCGGTGAGCTGTACCTGGCCGGGCCGAAGCTCGCCCAGGGCTACGTCAACCGGGCCGCGCTCACCGCCGAGCGGTTCGTCGCCGACCCGTACGGCCCGCCGGGGGAGCGGATGTACCGCACCGGCGACCTGGTGCGCTGGCGCCCCGACGGGCAGTTGGTGTTCCTCGGCCGCGCCGACCACCAGGTCAAGCTGCGCGGGTTCCGCATCGAGCTGTCCGAGGTCGAGACCGTCCTGAGCCGCCACCCCGGGGTGCGCGCCTGCGCCGTGCTGGTGCGCGGGGACCGGCTCGTCGGGTACGTCGTGCCCACCGACGGCGCCGACCCGGACCCGGCGTCGCTGCGCGCGCACCTGGGCGCCGACCTGCCCGACCACATGGTGCCCACCGCTTTTGTCCCCCTGGACCGGCTGCCGCTGGGCCCCACCGGCAAGCTCGACCGCGACGCCCTGCCCGCCCCCGCCGCGCACACCGCCGCCGAGGACCGGGCGCCCGCCACCGAGGCCGAGGCCGCGCTGCTGGCGGTGTTCCGCGAGGTGCTCGGCGACGTGCGCCTGGACGACTCGTTCCTCGACGTCGGCGGCGACAGCATCGTCTCGCTGCGGGTGGTGTCCCGGGCCCGCCGCGCCGGGCTCACCCTGACCGCCCGCGACGTGTTCGAGGGCGGCACCATCGCCGGGATCGCCGCCCGCTGCGGGACCGAAGAGTCCACAGAGGACGACCCGGCGGTGGGCGACGCGCCGCTGACCCCCGTCATGCGGGACCTGCTGAGCCGAGGCCGGGCGGACTCCTTCTGCCAGTGGGTGCAGGTGTGCGTCCCACCGGGCGACGAAACCACCTGGCGCGCGGTGCTCGACGCGGTCCTGGCCCGCCACGACGCGCTGCGCGGCCACCTCGCCGACACCGACGACGGCCCGGTGCTGCGCATCCCCGAGGTGGGCGCGGTGACCGCCGCCGACGTCCTCACCGCCGTCCCCGCCGCCGCGGACCCGGGCGCGCAGGCGGAGGAGCACATCACCCGCATCCGCGCCGCCATGGACCCGCGCACCGGGCCGCTGCTGCGCGCGGTGTGGATCGACGCCGGTCCCGCCCTGGGCAGGCTCGTCCTGGTGGCGCACCACCTGGTGGTCGACGCCGTGTCCTGGCGGGTGCTGCTCGACGACCTGGCCCACGCCCACTCCGGCGCCGACCTGCCCCGCCACGGCCTGCCCCTGCTGGCCTGGGCGGACGCCCTGCGCGCCGCCGCACCGGCCCGGGAGGTCGAGCGGGCGCACTGGCGCCGCGTCGCCGCCGCCCCGCACGCCCCGCTGTCGGGGACCGCGCTCGACCCGGCCCGCGACACCGCCGCCACCGCCGTGCACCACCAGGTCCGCGTCGACCCCGACACCACCCGCGCCGCGATCGCCACCCTGCCCGCCGCCTACCGCACCACCCCGGACGCGGTGCTGCTCACCGCCCTGGCCAGGGCCGTCGCCGCCTGGCGCGGCACCAACCCGGACCTGCTGGTCGCCCTGGAGGGCCACGGCCGCCCCGCGCACCGCCCCGACTTCTCCGGCCCGGTCGACCTGGCGCAGACCGTCGGCTGGTTCACCGCCGTGCACCCCGCCCGCATCACCCCGCCCCCGGGCACCGCGCCCGCCCTGCGCGCGGTGCGCGACCACCTCCGCGCCGCGGGCGACGGCCTCGGGTACGGCATCCTCGGCGGCGACCTGGTCCGCCACCCCGACGTGAGCTGGAACCACCTGGGCCGCTTCCCCGCCGCACCCGCCGGGGAAACCGCCTGGCAACCCCCGCCGGGCGTCGACCCGCTCGGCTCCGGCGGCGACGAGTTGCCACTGCCGTACTCGCTCATGGTCAACGCCCTGATCCGCGACGACGGCGACGGCGAGGCGCTCGGCGTCCGCTTCACCTGGCCCGCTGCCCTGTTCACCCCGGCCGAAATCACGGACCTGGGCGAGCACTTCACCCGCGAACTGGCCCACCTCACCGCCGAGGTCCCTGACGGCGAAGTCCTGCCGCTGACGCCGATGCAGGAACTCATGCTCGACCAGGCCCGCTCACCGCACGGCGACCCCTACACCGTGCAGGCCGCGTTCACCCTGCACGGCGACCTCGACCTGACCGCCCTGCGCGCCGCGGGCGCGGAACTGCTGGCCCGGCACCCCAACCTGGGCGCGGTGTTCCCACCCGCCCACGCGGTGCAGGTCGTGCCCACCCGCCCCGAACCCGGGTTCCGTGTCCGCGACGTCGACGATGCGGAGGTGGAAGCGGCGCTGGCCGAGGACCTGGCCGAACCGTTCGACCTGGCCGCCGGGCCGCCCCTGCGGCTCACCGTGCTGCGCCGCGCCCCCGACCGCGCCGACCTGGTGCTGACCAGCCACCACGTCCTCTCCGACGGCTGGTCCGCCCCGCGCATCCTCACCGAGCTGTTCGCCCTCTACAGCGGCACCACCCTCCCGGAGCCGGTCCCGTTCTCCCGGCACACCCGGTGGCTGGCCGCCCGCGACCACGCGGCGGACCTGCGTGCCTGGCAGGTCGAACTCGCCGACCTTCCCGAGGGTGACCACCTGCTGCGCGGCAGGCCCGCCACCGTCGCCCCGGCCGACCCGGTCCTGTTCGACGTCCCCGCACCGGTCGTCGGCGCGCTGTCCACCGCCGCCACCGGCCACGGGCTCACCGCCAACACCCTGCTGCAAGGGGCCTGGGCGGCGGTCCTGGCCGCTCGCTCGGGCCGCCGCGACGTCACCTTCGGCACCATGGTCGCCTGCCGACCGGCCGAGGTGGACGGGGTGGAGGACATCATCGGCCTGCTCGCCAACACCGTCCTGGCGCGCGCCCGCCTCACCGGCACCACCGCGGCGGCGCTGGCCGACCTCCAGGCCCGGCAGCAGGCACTGGTGGAGCACCAGCACATCGGCCTCGCCGAACTGACCGCCCTCACCGGCCGCGAACGCCTCTTCGACAGCCTGGTGGTCTTCGAGAACTACCCGGTCGACCCGGCGCGGCTGCGCGAACCGGCCCCCGGGTTGCTCGTCACCGGCACCCGGTTCCGCGAGCGCACCCACCACCCGCTCACCCTCACCGTCGTCCCCACCGACACCGGGTGGACCGGGGTCCTCGCCCCGCAGGCCGGGATCTTCGACCCCGGCGAGGTCGACGCCCTCGCCGCCGCCCTGCTCCGCGCCCTGCGCGCACTGCCCGCCCTGCTCGACGCAGACGTCGATCGACTGCTGGGGGAGGTCTCGTGAGCGACCGCACGGCACCGGCCGCACCGGTGGTCGACACCGCACTGCGGCGGACCGCCTTCACGCGGGTGCCCGGCCCTTCCACGGCCACCCTCGACACGGCCATCGTCTTGGTCGCCCCGCGTGCGCTGCCCGCCTCGCTCGATGAGGACGTCGACCGACTGCTGGGGGAGTTGTGGTGAGCGAGCGCACGGCACCGGCCGCGCCGGTGGTGGAGGCGGCGCTGTGGCGGACCGCGTTCGTGTTGGTGCTCGGCACCTTCATGGCCACCCTGGACACCACCATCGTCTCGGTCGCCCTGGACGTGCTGGTCGACCGGTTCGACGCGTCGGTCACCGACATCCAGTGGGTCAGCACGGCCTACCTGCTGGCCGTGGTCGCCGCCGTGCCCGCCTCGGGTTGGCTGGCCGACCGGTTCGGCGGGCGGCGCACCTGGGCCGCGGCGATCGCGGTATTCCTCGTGGCGTCGGCGCTGTGCGCGCTGGCCTGGTCGCTGCCCAGCCTGATCGCCTTCCGCGTGCTCCAGGGCCTCGCGGGCGGGTTGCTGCCGCCGGTGGGGCAGGCGCTGCTGGCCCGTGCCGCGGGCCGCGACCGCATCGGCCGGGTGATCAGCGTGGTGGGCGTGGTGCCGCTGCTGTCCCCGGTCCTGGGGCCGCTGGCGGGCGGCGCCATCCTGGGTGCGGCGTCCTGGCCGTGGCTGTTCCTGGTGAACGTGCCCGTCGGCGCGGTCGCGCTGCTGCTGGTGCGCCGCTGCGTCCCCGCCTCGGCACCGGTCGAGCCGCGCGCCCCGTTCGACCTGCGCGGCGCCGCCCTGCTCGCACCCGGGTTGGCCGTGCTGGTCTTCGGGCTGACCGAGGTCGGCCGGGGCCGGGCCGTTCCGCTGGGCGCGGCGGTCGCCGCGGTCGCGGTGGGGGCGGTGATGCTGGTGGCCTTCGTCGTGCACGGGATGCGGACGACCCGGGTGCCGCTGATCGACCCGCGCCTGTTCACCCGCCCCCCGCTGGGGGTCGCGGCGGTGGCGCTGGTGGTCCTGGGTGCCTCCGTGTTCGGCACCACGTTCCTGCTGCCGCTCTACCTGCAAGGCGCGGGCGGCCTCACTGCGTGGGAGACGGGGCTCCTGCTCGCCCCGCAGGGCGTCGGCGCCGCCGTGGGCTCGCTGTGGGTGAGCCGGGTCGTGCACCGCCTCGCCGCCCGCGCGCTGGTCCTGGGCGGGATCACCCTGGTGGCGCTGGGGACCGCCGTGTTCACCCAGCTCGGCCACGACGTCCCGGACGCCGCGATCGCGGTGTCCCTGCTGGTCCGGGGCCTCGGCGCGGCCATGATCGGCGCCCCGGTCCTGGCCCTGGCCTACCGCGGCGTCGAACCGGCGCACCTGCCGCGGGCGGCGGGTGCGCTGAACCTGCTCAACACCCTCGGCGGCTCGGTGGGTACCGCGGCCCTCGCCGTCGTCCTGCAAACCCGCCTCACCAGCCGCGGGCCGGACTCCGCCGCGGCCTTCGGCGACACCTTCTGGTGGGTGCTCGCCCTGACCGTCCTGGCAGCCTCGGCCGCCGCCCGCCTGCCCGGGCAGCGGGCGCGGGACGCGGCGACCTGACCGCCGATCTGAAGAAAACCCGGCCTGTGACCCCGGAGACGGGGTCACAGGCCGGGTTCACGGGCCGGGGTGGATCAGGTCACCGGGTTCTCGACCAGGAAGACCTCGGGGAACGGCTTGGCGCAGTTGATCGCGATCTCACCCGCGTTGCCGTCGAACCGGAAGGTGGCCTTCGCGGTGCCCAGGGAGATGGCGACGCTCTCCGAAGTCGCCGTCGGGCGGAACGGACCGGCGGTGATGGTGCCGGTCGTGGGCAGGGACAGGATGATGTCCTTGTCCCGGACCAGCGGCGTGCTGGGGATGGTGATGCCCTCGGCGACGTTCTGGACCGCGGGCGTGCCACCGCGCACGTTGAGGTTCAGCTCGTTCACCACACCGGAGAAGCTGCCCTTGAAGCCCATGTCGAGCAGCTTGTTCACGGTCGCCTTCGGGATGGTGAGCGCACCCGACGCCTTGGTGAACGACATCGACCCGTTCCGCGTGACCGACAGCGGGATGGTGCCACCGACCGCGATGCCCGCGTCGATGCTCTCCCCGCCGAAGGAGCACTTGTAGGGGGCGTTGATGATGCCGTCGAGGTACTCGGGGGCGACCGGCGGGAAGTTCAGCGGCGCACCGGTGATCTTCGACGGCGGCTGGCCGGGGGCCCCGCCGATGCCGAGGGTCAGCAGCGCGTTGCCCGCGGTGGGCGTGCACTTGGCGTCGACCTTGATCTGGAGGCCCCACGACGCCTTGAGGGTGACGTGGGCGACCGCCTGCTCGAACGCCAGCGTCGTGGTGCCGCTGTTCGGCGCCGTGTACGGGCCGACGTCGAAGGTGCCCTCCAGCGGCAGGCCGACGACGAGCGGCTTGCCCGACTCGATCGGGATGTCGATGATCGTCTGCGGCTTCTCCGCGACGTTGATGCTCGGCGGGGTCGAGTTGGACGCGCTGATGTCCAGCTCGGTGATGGTGGCGTCCACCCGGTTGATGCCGACGGCGGCCGCCAGCTCGCTCAGCCAGGTGGGGAATTCGATGAAGCCCGAGCCCTGGGTCAGGTAGAACTGTTGGCCGGGGCCGAGGCTGGTGGTGACCACGCCTTGGACGTCGACGCTCGTGCCCAGGTCCAGGATCTTGATCCCGGCCAGGTCGGGCAGGGTGATGGCGCAGCTGATGGGGAGGTTGAAGCGGCCGGTGTCCACACCGATGGCGGGGACGTCCGGGATGTTCAGCGCCTGCGCGGGTCCCGCAGAGGACAGGGCCACCACGGCGGCAGCGGTCGCCGTGAGGGCCAGTCCTTTGCGTAGCAGGGAATTGCGACGTCGTCGTCCGGACATGCGATGGCTCCTCGAAAAGCGGTTCAGGGCTAGAGGAAATGGTTCGTACCGGAAGTTACCGACCGCTGAAACCACACTTCAAGTGCTACTGGAATTTGCGCGTACCTCAACGAGAGCGCAGGTCGAAGATGTGGCCCCAGGCTGCTCCGGGTGGGTGGTGGTAGCGCGTTCCTGGCCCTCCACTCTGTCCTGGAACGACAAAGAACGCCGTACGCAGCGGTTTGGTACTTCGGCGTATCAACAGCGAGGATGAGATGCCAAGATCGGATTCGACCACGCCTGGGCCCTCGGCGGAGGCGCACCGGCGCAGGCTGCTCGGGGCCGTGCTCCAGGTGGTCGCGACCAAGGGCTACGCCGACACCACGATCGGTGACGTCGTGGCGCGGGCGATGGTGTCGCGGCGGACGTTCTACGAGTGCTTCGCCGACAAGGAGGAGTGCTTCGTCGCCGCCTACGAGGGGGCGTCCGAGGCCGTGCTGCGCCACATCGACGAGGCGGTGGACCCGCGCGACGACTGGGTCACGCGCCTGGAGACCGGGGTCGGGGTCTACCTCGCCGCGGTCGCCGCCGACCCGTCTGTGATCACCGTGTTCGTGGTCGAGATCGTGCGCGCCGGACCGCGCGCCCTGGCCGCCCGGCGGCGGGCCTACCGGCGCTGGGCGGCGGTCCTGGGTCAGGTCAGCGAGCGCGCCGCGATGCTGGGCGAGGACATGTGGCAGGCGGCGCTCGCGGCGATCAACGAGCGGGTGCTCATCGCGGCCGAGCGCCAGGAGGTGGCGGGCGACGCCGTGCGGGCCGACGTCATGGACGTCCTGCTGTCCCTGCTGAACGCCCCGGGCCGCGACCCCGCGCCCTGAGCCCCCCGGAGGAGTGATCCCCGCCCTGGCTCCCGAAGTCGGGAGCGTCCGCTCGCCCTCCTCCGCGGTGCTGGTTCGGACTCCGCGGGTGGATGCGGAACCGGTGGTGCCCACCCCTGCCCTCCGTCACCGGGCCCGAATAATCGCCATTTCGGGAAATCGATCGTCAAGGTATCGAACGGTTGAACTCTTTCACCCGCTGGTGCCGGGCGTTCGCGACCAGGGTGAAGTACGTTTCTCGGTGTTCTTCGGTCGAGCAACGCATTGCCCGTCGTCGGTGATGGGATCGCGGTCTCGTTGTGTACCGACAGGCAAAATCCGGGTGAGCGTTTTTGAGGAGTCGTCACAGTGCTCGGCCACGTCGAACTCGTCGCGTCCACGGCGATGTACGGCGTGGGGATCGTCGCCCAGCGCGCCGCGGCCCGGCGCGCGGTGGACTCCGCGCCCACGGGCGCTGCCGGCTCTGCCGGCTCCGGGTTGTTCGCCCGGCTGGTCCGCGACCGGCTCTACCTGATCGGGTTCGCCGCCCAGGTGGGCGGCTTCCTGCTCGCCTTCCTCGCCCGTGCCTCGCTGCCGCTCTACCTGGTGCAGGCCGGGGCGTCGTGCGCGGTCGGGTTGGCCGTCGTCGTCGGGTTCCTGGCGCTGGGGTGGCGGGTGCGGGCGGTGGAGGTGGTCGTGCTGCTGGTCATGGCCTCCGGGCTGGTGCTGCTCGCCGCCTCGGCGACACCGTCGCCCGCCCGCCCGCTGCCACCCGGGGCCGACCTGCTCCTGCTCGGGGCGGTCGTCGCGATCGCGGTCCTCGCCGTGCTCGCCTGCCGGTCCGCCGCGGTGACCTCGCTGGTCGTGCTCGCCGGGGCGGCGTTCGCGGTGGTCGCGGTCAGCGGCCGGTCGCTGGCCGCCGGGCCGCTCGCCCAGTTGCCGCTGCGCCCCCTGGCGTGGGTGATGGTGGCCGCCGCGCTCGTCGGGCAGGCGTGCCTGTCCGTGGGGCTGTCCCGCTCCTCGTCCACGGCCGCGGTGGCGCCGATGGACGCCGTCACCGTGGTGCTGACCTCCGCGGTGGGCCTGGCCGTGCTGGGGGACCGGGTCGTGCCGGGGCGGCAGTGGTGGGTGGCCGCGGGCCTGCTGTCCGTGCTGCTCGGCGTGGTCGTGCTGGGGCTGGTCTCCCGCGTGGCGTCGCCCGCGGCGCCCGCGCCCTCGGAGGCGGTGTGAGCGACCGGCCCGTCGCCAGCCTGTCGCTGGACCTGGACAACCTGTGGGCCTACCGCAGGACCCACGGGGACCCCGACTGGGCGCGGATGCCCAGCTTCCTGCCCACCGCGGTGCCCAGGCTGCTGGAGGTCTTCGGCGAGCACCGGGTGCGGCCCACGGTGTTCGTCGTCGGCGCCGACGCCGAGCGCGAGGACGGCGCGAAAGCGGTGGCCGCGATCACCGCCGCGGGGTGCGAGGTCGCCAACCACTCCCACGGCCACGAACCCCGGCTGCACCGCTACAGCCGCGCCCGGCTCGACGAGGAACTGGCCAGGACCGAGGAGGCGATCGTCGCGGCGGGCGCCCCCCGGCCCCGCGGCTTCCGCGGACCGGGCTACAGCGTCTCCAGCGCACTCCTGGCCGCGCTCGTCGACCGGGGCTACACCTACGACGCGAGCACGCTGCCCACCTGGATCGGCCCGCTGGCCCGCCGCCACCACAACCGCGGCACCCGGGCCGGGGCGTCCGAGAGCCGCGACGAGCTGTTCGGCGGCGTCGGCCGCGTGTGGGCGCCGAACACCGCCTACCGGTGGCGGGTCGGCTCGCACACCGGGCTGGCCGAGTTGCCGGTGACGACGATGCCGCTGGCGCGCGTCCCCGTCCACGGCGCCTACCTCCTGCACCTGCACCAGGCATCACCCCGGCTGGCCCGGGCCTACTTCGCCTCGGCGCTGCGGCTGTGCCGCGCCCTCGGGGTCGCCCCCTCGCTGCTGCTGCACCCCACCGACGTGCTCGGTGGCGCCGACGCCCCGGGCATGGAGTTCTTCCCCGGCATGGCGGTGCCCACCGGGGAGAAGGTCGCGCTGCTCGGGTGGGTGCTAGCCGAGCTGGGCAGGCACTTCGAGGTGGTCGGCACCGGTGAGCACCTGCGCCGCGGTGGTACCCCCCGGCGCGTGCGCGACGCCCGCCTCGCGGAGCGCGGCTGGTGAGCGCGCCCCCGCTGGTGGTGCGCGGAACCCGCCCGGCGCCCCCCGCCTCGACGTGGTGGCTGCGCGCGTCGGCCTGCGCCGCGGTGGCGCTGGCCCCGGTGGAGGGCTACCTCACCGCCGTGCACGGGCAGTTGGCGAAGCTGGCGCCCGCCCTGCTGGTCGTGTCCTGGGTGGTGGTCCGGGTGCGGCAGCGGCGGGTCCCCCTGTGGCACCCGCTGCACCTCGTCCTGGCGGCGCTCACCGCGCTGCTGCTGGTCTCGGCCGCGGCGCACACCCAGGCGCCGTTCGCCTGGGAGTACACCCAGCGGTGGCTGCCCTTCCTCGTGCTCACCGCGCTCCTGGTCGACCTGGCCGCGCGCGAGGTGACCGTGCGCGCGCTGATGGGGGCGTACGTGTGCGGGGCCGTGGTGGCCGGGGCGGGCGCGCTCTACAGCCTGGTCGTCGAGGGCTCCCCGCGGGCGACCGGTCCGTTGCAGGACCCGAACGACCTGGCCTTCGTCCTGTCGGTGGCCCTGCCCCTGCTGATCGCCCTGCGCCCGCGGCGCGCGGGGCGCGGTGTCCCGGTGGCCCTGCTCGTGGGTGCCGCGGTCGTCCTGCTCGCCGGGATGGCCGCGACCTTCTCCCGCGGCGGGGGGCTGGCGCTGCTGGCCGCCGGGACCTGGCTGCTGGCGCGGCGGGCGCTGCCGCCGCGGGCGGTGGCCGTCGTCTTCACCGGGCTCGCCGTGCTCGTCGCCGCCGCCGTGGCCTGCGGGGGGCAGGTGCTGGCGCGGGCGCTGCAGGAGAAGAGCTTCATCGCGGCGTCCAATGTGGACACCCGAGAGATCCGGTGGCGCGCGGCCCTGCGGATGCTCGCCGAACACCCGGTGCTCGGGGTGGGGCCGGGCGGCTTCCGCGGCGAGTACGCCGCGTTCTCGCACAACGCCGAGATCGCCGAGCAGACCCCGGTCGCGCACAACATGTTCATCGAGGTGGCCGCCGAACTCGGCCTGCCCGCCTTCGCACTCTTCGCCGGGATGGCCGCGGTGGCGATGGTCGCCGCCGAACGCGTCCTGCGCGTCAGCGCGGACCGCGCGCCGATGCTCGCCGTGCAGGCGGGCCTGATCGCCACGACGGTCGCCTCGTGCTTCCTGTCCGAGCAGTACTACCTGCCGTTGTGGCTGCTGGTGGCGCTCGCCGCGGCGGCCGATCTGCGTGTTCGTCGAAGAAAGGTTCTCGGTGCGGGTTCTTCACGTGATCAGTGAGATGGGCAGCGGGGGCGCCGAGGCGCTGGTCGCGGGCATGGTCACCGCGGGCGGTGAGTTCGGCTGGGAATCGGCCGTGGCCAGCGGTGGCGGCTACCGGGCCGAGGCGCTGCGCGGGCGCGGGGTGTCCACCTTCCCGGTCCCGGTGCCCCGCCGCCGCGCGGGCGGCCTGCTGCGGGCGGCCACGGCGACCAAGGCGGCCCTGCGCGGCTTCGCCCCCGACGTGGTGCTCGCGCACAACGTGTCCGCCAGCGTGGTGACCAGGCTCGCCATGCTCCCCGGGCGCACACCGCCGCTGCTGACGGTCTTCCACGGGGTCGCCGACGCCGACTACGGCGCCACCACCCGCATCCTGCGGCACACCTCCGCCGCGGTCGTCACCGTGGCCACCGCGACCGCCGACCGGCTGCGGGTGGCGGGCCTGCGCAGCCCGGACCCGGTGGTGATCCCCAACGCGGTCTTCCCGCAGGCGCCCACCCGCAACGGTGCCGCGGTCCGCGCCTGCCTCGGGATCGCGCCGCGCATCCCGGTGGCGCTGTGCGTGGCCCGCCTGGAACCGCAGAAGCGCCACGACGTGCTGCTGCGCGCGTGGGCCGCCCTCGACGGCGACGCGGTGCTGCTGCTGGCGGGCGACGGCAGCCTGCGCGGCGAGCTGGAGCGGCTGCGCGACGAACTCGGCCTCGGCGGCGGCGTGCGGTTCCTCGGCGACCGCGACGACGTCCCCGACCTGCTGACCGCCGCCGACCTCACGGTCCTCACCAGCGACTGGGAGGGGATGCCGATCGCCGTGCTGGAGTCGCTGGCGGCGGGCCGGGCGGTGGTGGCGACCGACGTGGACGGGGTCCGCGAGGTCCTCGAACCCGGCGGCGGCCTCCTGGTCCCCCGCCGCGACCCGGCCGCGACCGCGGACGCCCTGCGGGCGCTGCTGTTCGACGCGGACGAGCGGGCCGCCGTCGCGGCCGCCGGGCGCGAGGCCGCGCACCGCGGGCACGACCCGCGGGCGCTCATGGCCTCCTACGACCGGCTCCTGCGCGGCGCCCTGGCGGGGGTGCGCCGATGAGCGCGCTCGCCGCGGTGCGCCGGGTGTTCGGCCGGATCGGGCGACCCACCGTCGAGGGTGTGGGCGTCGGGGTGCTGGTCGGCGCGCTCGTGCTGGTGGCCGGTGCCATGCAGGACGACCAGTACGAGGGCCGCGTCGGCCTGCTCGTGGTCCCCGCGCCCGCGAAGGCCGACGGGACCGGGGAGGTCGCCTACGGCGAGGTCGTCGCCCTGGCGCTGCCCGCCCTGGTCGAACTGGCCCGGACCCCGTCGGTGTTGCAGGCCGCCGCCACGGCGACCGGGACCTCCACCGAGGACCTGGCCGCGCACGTGGCGGTGGAACTGGTCCCCGCCTCGGGCCTGACCAGGCTGTCGCTGCGCGGCCCCTCGGCCGAGCAGGCCGCCGCCGCGGTCCTGGCCGTCGCCGGGGAGATGATGCGGGCGGACCTGCTGGCCCCCGCGGGCACGCTGCGGCTGCTCGACGAGCGGCCCGACGTCACCCGGGTGGCGCCGGACTGGGCGCTGATCTGGGGCATGGCCCTGGTCGCGGCCGTGGTGGCGGGGGTGGCGACCGCCGCGCTGCGCTCCCTGCGCGGCACCGGCGCCGACACGCGGGCCGTGCGGGCGGCGCTGGCCAGCGCGGGCGTGCACCACCGGGTGGCCACCCTGCGCGAGGCCGACCCGGCGCTGCACGAACGGCTCATGGCCCTGTGCACCGCGGCGGCCCGCCCGGCCCAGGTGGTGGCTGTCGCCCCGGACCTCGGCAAACGCGCCCGGAGCATGACCCGGCGGCTGGCCGAGGCGGGCCAGGGGACCGCAGAGGGCGCCGCGGTGGTCGCGATGACCCACGGCGGTCGCAGGCGCCAGGACGACCTGGCGACCGTGCTCTCGGTGTTGCCTACTTCTTCGACCCTGGTGGCGGTGGTGCTGGCGTGAACACCCTGATGACCCGGCTGCGGTCCCGCTCCGCGCTGCTCACCGTCCTGGTGTCCGCGCTGGGCGCGGCCGGTGCCTGGTGGGCGCTGCGCCCGGCGTGGCAGGTGCCGCTGCCGACCGAGGCCAACCTTGCCGAGGTGCGGATGCAGGACTTCCGCGACGCGCTCTACTTCCCGATCCGCGAATTCCTCGCGGGCGGCAACCCCTACGACCCGGCGGTGATGTTCGGGACCTGGCCGGTGCGCCAGGGCTTCAACCTCTACCAGCCCTACCACCTGGTGCTGCACCTGCCGTTCGCGCTGGGCGACTACCACGTCGGCGCCGTGGCCTACGGCCTCACGTCGGTGCTGCTGCTGGTGCTGCTGGCGGCGCTCGCGGCCAGCCGGGTCCGCCTGCGGGTCCCGCTCCCGCTCGCCCTGGGCACGGCGGTGATCGCGGCGCTGCTGGTGTTCAGCCAGGTCGGCAAGGCGCAGATCTACCTCGGGCAGGTCAACCCGCTGGTGGCCCTCGGTGCGGCCGGGGCGCTGGCGCTGCGGTCGAGCTCCCCGCGCTGGGCGTCGCTCGCCCTGGCTGTGGCCTGGCTCAAACCGCAGTTCGGGCTCCCGCTCACCGTGCTGCTGCTGGCCCGCGGGTCGCGGCGGGTGGCGCTGACCGGGACCGCGCTCGCCGCGGTCGCGAGCCTGCCGGTGGTCGCGCTGCTCGTCGTGCGCGGCGGCGGGGTCGGCCCGTTCCTCGACGCCATCACGGCCAACCTCGCCAACGCCACCGGAACCGACTACGGCGCGGTGGATTCCCCGACCGCGCAGCGGATCGACGTCGCCGCGGTGTTCTTCCGCCTCACCGGGTGGCTGCCACCGGGCATCGAACCCGCCGTGCTGATCGGCGTCCTCGGGGTGAGCGCGGTGCTCGTGCGGCGGCTGGACGCCATGGCGGACAAGGACTCCGGATTCGACACGAGCGCGGTGGCCGACCTGCTGACCTGCGTGGCCGCGGTGGTCGCCGTGGTCCACCAGCCCGGTGACGTGCTGCTGGCGGTGCCCGCGATGGCCGCCGCGGCGGTGGCGTGGCGGCGCAGGCGGTGGCGGGCGGTCGGGTTGGCGCTGGTCGCGCTGGCCGTGCCCTTCCTGCACCTGCACGTGGTGGACACCGCGATCAGCGCCGTGCTCGGGGGCCGGGCGTCGGTGACCGTCGACGGCGTCGCGGTGATCGCGGCCTGGGCGCTGCTGGTCGCCTTCGCCGCCCGGGCCACGAGAACCCCCCGACCCGCCGCGGCGGACCTGTCCGCGGGGACGATCGCGTGACCGGGGTGCTGGGTGCCCGCGCGATGCGCGGCTCGCTGTGGCTGGGGCTGACCAACGTGCTCAGCAAGGGCAGCCAGGCCGTGGTGACCCTGGCGCTGGCGGCCCTGCTCACCGAGGGCGAACTCGGCTCGGTGGCCCTGACGGTCGCGCTGGTGAACATCGGCCAGGTGGTGCAGTCCATGGGCGTCTACGACGTCATCAGCCGCACCGAGGGCGAGCCGCGGAAGGTCGCGGGAACCGTGCTGACCCTCAGCGTGGGGGTCAGCGCCGTCCTCGCCTTGGCGCTCGTGCTCGCCGCACAGCCGATCGCGGCCGCGGTGGGCGGGCCGGAGGCGGCGCCCCTGGTGCGGTTGGCGGCGGTGAGCCTGCCGTTCTCGGCGATCGGCGGCGTGCAGATGGCCCTGATGCACCGCGACCTGGACTTCCGCCGCCGCCTGCTGCCCGACGCCGGGAGCGCCGTCCTCGGCGCGCTGGTCACGGTGCTGCTGGCGCTCAACGGGTGGGGACCGCAGTCGGTGGTGATCGGCATGGTGGCCACGGCGGTGGCCCAACCGCTGCTCGGCGCCGCGATGGGCGTGCGGTCGGTCCCCGGCTGGGACACCGCCGCCGCGCGGGAGTCCCTGCGCTGGATCGCCGTCGTGGGCCCGGCCGCGGTCGTGGCCATCCTGCTGGTGAACCTCGACTACCTGGCCATCGGCCGCGTCCTCGGCCCCGACGCGGTCGGGCTGTACTCGCTGGCCTACCGGATCGCCTGGATGCCCTACATCGCCGTGGCCGTCGTGCTCGGCGCGGTCGCCTTCCCGGTGTTCACCACGCTGCTGCGCACCCGCCGCAGGCACGAGCTGCCCACCGCCGTCAGCCGGTTCACCAGGGCGGTCCTGGTCCTCACCGGCGGGCTGTACCTGATCACCGCCCTGCTGGCGGACCGGGTGACCCTGCTCGGCGAGCGCTGGGCACCCGCAGCCGGGGTGCTGGTGCTGCTCTGCGCCTACGGGGTGGCCATCAGCGTCCTCCAGGTCTGGTACCAGGCGATCAAGGCCGTCGGGCACCCCCGGCGCTACCTCGCGCTGGAGACCACCCACCTGGTCGCGTTCACCGCGGGCCTGGTGTTCGCCACCCGGCACGGCATGGCCGCCGTCGCGCTCACCCAGGTGGTCGTCGCCTGGGCGCTGGTCGCCCTCACCTGGTGGGTGATGGTGCGGTCGGCGGTGGCCTTCCCGCTCGCCGAACTGACCCGCATGGGGGCGGGCGTGGCCTGCTCCGGGTTGCTGTGCGCGGCGGCGGCGCTGGTCATGACCGTGGTCGGCGTGCCGCAGACCCTCGGGGGAACGCTCGTCGAGGGCGCGGTGCTGGTGCTGGTCTACACCGGTGCCACCCTGCTGACCCAGCGCGGCACCCTGAGCGAGCTGCGCGCGGTCAGCCCGCGGCCCTCCCGGGACACCCCCGCGCGCACGGGGGACAGCCGGTGAAGGTCGTGCACGTGACCCAACCGGTCGAGGCGGGCGTGGCCGCGGTGGTGCTGCACCTGGCCGTCGCCCAGCGGGACCTCGACTGGTCGGTCGGCATCGCCTGCCCGCCGTCGGGCTGGCTGCCCGAGCAGGCCCGCGCCGCGGGGATCCCGGTCCACCCCTGGCCTGCGACCCGCGGACCGGGGCCGAACTCGCTGGCCGAGACGGCCGCGCTGCGCCGCCTCCTCACCGCCGCCGCGCCCGACCTGGTGCACCTGCACAGCTCCAAGGCGGGGCTGGCGGGCAGGCTCGCCCTGCGCGGCGGCAGGCCGACGATCTTCCAACCGCACCTGTGGTCGTTCCAGACCGCTGACGGCCCGCTGGGCCTGGCCTGCTCGCGGTGGGAGCGGCTGGCCTCCCGCTGGACCCACCACCTGGTCTGCGTCAGCGACGACGAACTCGCCGCGGGCCGCGCCGCGGGCGTCACCACCGACGCGGAAGTGGTGTGCAACGGGGTCGACACCACCCGCCTGCGGCCGGGGGACCGGGCGACCGCACGACGGCGCCTCGGCCTTCCCGCCGACGCCCCCACCGCGGTGTGCGTGGGTCGCCTGGCCCACCTCAAGGGACAGGACCAGTTGCTCTCGGCCTGGCCTGCGGTCCTGACCGAGGTGCCCGACGCCCGCCTCCTGCTGGTGGGCGACGGGCCGATGGGCGCCGAATGGCGGGCCGGGCACCCGGTGGGCGGGCACGGATCGGTGCGGTGGTGCGGCCACAGCCCCGCCCCGGCCGACTTCTACACCGCCGCCGACGTGGTCGTGGTGCCCTCCCGGGCCGAGGGCATGGCCCTGGTCCCCCTGGAGGCCATGGCCTGCGGGCGCCCGGTGGTGGCCTTCGACGTCGGCGGGATACGCCAGAGCGTGGCCGCCACCGGCGCGGTGGTCCCCGCCGGGGACACCGGGGCACTGGCCGCCGCGGTGGCCCGGCGGCTGGCCGACCCCGCCCTGGCGGCAGCGGAGGGGCGCCTGGGCAGGCAGCGGGTCGAGCACCTGTTCAGCCTCGACCGGATGACCGACCAGATCGCCACCCTCGTCGACAAACTCGTCCCCTCGGGAGGAACACCGTGACCCGGCGCCTGCGCGTGGCCCACCTGCTCACCCAAGACCGCGGCGGCCCCGTGGACGTCACGCTGGACCTGGCCGCGGCGCTCCTCGCCACCGGCGAGGCCGACGTCCGCGTCTTCGGCCCACCGCCCGCCCGCGGCACCGACGTGATCGCGGGCCACCACGAACCGGTGGACCTGCCCCGCAAGGGCGACCTCACCGCCGGGCTGCGGGTGCGCGATGCGCTGCTGGCCTGGCAGCCGGACGTGGTCCACGCCCAGGACCGCCGCGCCGGGCTCGTCGCGGCGAGCCTGCGGCGGCGGCTCCCGGTCGCCCACACCTACCACGGCGTGCCGGACGACGTCGGCGAGCCGTGGTTCCGCCGCCTGCCCGGCGCCCAGGGGCCCTCGGCCTACACCCGCGTCGTGCTCACCGCGGACTCCGCGCTCACCCGCGCCCTCGACCGCACGGTCGTCCCCTCGCCCACGATGGCCCGCTTCCTCCGCGAGCGCCTGCGCGTGCCCGCCGAGCGGATCACCCACATCGACAACTGCGTGCGGCTGCCGGAGAGCACCCCACCCACCGATCCCGTGCGGCGCCTGGTGTTCGCAGGCCTGCTCGTCGAGCGCAAGGGGCTGCTGGACCTACTGGAAGCACTGGCCACCCCCGGCACGATGCCCGCGGGCGCCACCCTGACCGTGGTCGGCGACGGCCCCCAGCGGCAGACCGCCCAGCGGCGGGCCCGCCGCCGCGACCTGGCCGGACGGGTGCAGTTCCTGGGCTTCCGCGCCGACGTGCCGCGGTTGCTGCGCGAGCACGACGCGCTGGTGCAGCCGTCGCGGATGGAGCAGCAACCGCTGGTGGTCGCCGCGGCGATGGCGGCGGGCAAACCGGTGCTGGCCACCGACACCGGCGGTGTTGCCGACATGCTCGCCGTTGCGGGTGCGGTGTCCTACCTGGCCGAGCCGGGGAACGTCGCCGACCTGGCCCGTGGGCTGCGCGCGTTGTTCGCCGACCCCGACCCCGGCCGTACCGGCAGGCTGCTCGCCGCCCGCGCCCGGGAGCGGTTCGCGCCCGAGGTCTGCGCGGACCGGCACCTGGTGCTGTACGGGGAACTGCTGCGGGCTCGGGGCCATCTCGGACGGCCGGTGGGGGTCCGGGAGCGGGGCTAGGTCGTGTCCTCGAAGCCCGGGATTTTGCTGGTGTGCCCGGCTGGGTGGATGTGCTTGGCCGGGGCCCCTATGGCGATCATGTGCCCAGTGTGACCGAGTGGGGCTGAAGGGATGCCCCACAGCCCGGGCAGGCTTGCACATGATCGCCACCCCCGGCCAAACACATCCACCCACCCGGGCATTCGGTCACCGGGCCTGCGGTTTTCAGGCGGTCGGCTTTGAGGACAGGCCCTAGGTGACGCCGGGGTGGGTCCGTTTGTGTCGGTGGTGCCGACTGGTCGAGGTGTTCGGGTGGGGTCCCAGGGCGGTCGGGTGATCCTGCGTGCCAGGTGGGGTTGAGGAGATGCCCCACCGCCCGGGGAGGCTGCGGTGTGATCGCCACCCCTGGCCGAACCGAGGGGTTGTCATGAGCGAGGCAGGTGGACAGCACAGCCACTACCGGGCGACGGGTGCCGATGACGGGGAGAGCAGCCGGTTGCGCAGCGCCGAACGCGGTCTGCGCGCTGCTCGAACGATCATGTGCGTGCAGGCCGTCGCCACGTCGGGGATCTGGGTCGTGCAACTGCTGAAGGTCATCAGCAGGCTTGACCACAACCAGAACGTTCCCTTCGAGGTGTGGGCTGTGGTGGTCCTCAACCCGGTGATCGCCGTCGTTGTCGCGGTGGCGGCGAAGTTTCTGCTCAGCCGCCCGTCCGCGCGTTCGGCGGGCGTGGTCGTGGAACTCGTGGGGTGTGGCGGTGCGGTGATCAGCGTGGTCACCGGCTACTACCAAGCGGTGGTCGCGTTCGCCCTGGCTGTCGTCGTGATCGTCCTGATCCGCAAGTACGAGGCGGCCGTCTTCTTCCGCCCACCCCTCGCTGGGTGAGCACCGTCGCACACGCGCTGTCACGCGAACACACGGGAGGTTCCATGCGCCGATTGCGATTCCTCGCCATGCCCGTCGTTGCCCTGATCGTCGCCGGGTGTGCGTATGCGGGGGTGCCCGGTAGTGCGCCTGCCACGACGTGCCGAGACGGGCTCTGCGTCGGCCCGGGTTACTGGCCGTCCACGGATACCCAGGTCAAGAACGGGGTCGTCGCCGTGCTGAGCTTCATCGGCCTGGCGCCCATCGTGCCTCGCAGCGCGGACGGCCCCGCTCGCCGGACCGGGCGGTGACAGCCGCTTCCCCAGTTCACCGCACCCGAACACCGACCACGCACGAGGTCGTCAGTCGGTGCGTGGCGAGGTGGGCCGGTAGCGGCGCTCGGGCCTGCCCGCGCCGCCGTAGCGGAGGCGGACCTCGGCGTGGCCGATCTCGACGAAGTGCTCCAGGTAGCGGCGGGCGCTGACCCGCGACAGCCGGGTCGCGGCGGCGCACTCGGCGGCGGACATGTCCTCGGCGGTGGTGCGCAGCGCCTCGGCGACCACGGCGGCGGTGTGCGCGGTGAGGCCCTTGGGCAGGGCGGCGGCACCGGGCGGGCGGGCGCCGAAGACCTGGTCCACGTCGGCTTGGCCCGCCGTGGCGAGGCCGCCGAGCCTGGTGTGCAGGGCGGCGAAGTGCCGTAGCTGGTCGTGCAGGGCGGAGTAGGAGAACGGCTTGATCAGGTAGTGCAGGACCCCGCCGCGCATGGCACGGCGCACGGTGTCGACGTCGGTGGCGGCGCTGATGACGATCACGTCCGGGTCGGCGGGCCCGTTGCGCAGTTGCCGCAGCACCTCCAGGCCACCGATGTCGGGCAGGTAGATGTCGAGCAGGACCAGGTCCAGGCGCAGCTCCCCGGCCAGGCGCAGGGCGTCGGCGCCGGTGTGGGCCACGCCCGCGACGGTGAACCCCGGCGTGCGCGCGACGTACCCGCTGTGGACCTTGGCGACCATGAAGTCGTCGTCCACCACCAGGACCGAGATCGTCACCCGAGCACCTCCGGCAGCCGGGCGGTGAACACCGCGCCCTGGTCGTTGTGGACCTGCACCGAGCCCCGGCGGCGGACGCAGGTCTGCCGGGTCAGCGCCAACCCCAGCCCGCGCTGGCCGCCCTCCCGGGCCGCCTTGGTGGTGAAGCCGTGGCGGAACACCTCCTCGGCGATCTCCGGCGCCACCCCCGGACCCGAGTCGCGCACCACGACCAGGACCTCACCGTCGCGGTGCGACACCGCGACCTCGATCCAGCCCTGCTTGCCCCGCAGGGCCTCCAGGGCGTTGTCGACCAGGTTCCCCAGCACCGTCACCAGGTCCACCGACAGCCGCTCGTCCACTTCGCCGAGCCTGCTCGCCGCCGCCAGGCGCAGCCCGACGCCCTGCTCGGCGGCGAGGCTGGCCTTCGCGATGAGCAGGGCCGCCACCGCCGGGTCGGCGATGCGGGAGCTGACCTCGGCGTGCCAGGTCTCGCGGGTGTGGCTGATCCGGTCGACGTAGCGGCGCACCTCGTCGTACTCGCCGAGCTCGATGAGGCCCGCGATGGTGTGCAGCCGGTTGGAGAACTCGTGGGCCTGCGCCCGCAGCGTGTCGGTGACGTTGCGGTTCACGTCGAGTTCGTGGTGCAGTGCCACGATCTCGGTGCGGTCGCGCAGGGTCACCACCGACCCGACCGCGCCGCCGCGCAGCGCGATGGGCATCCGGTTCATGATCAGTACCCGGCCCCGGCGCAGGACGATCTGGTCGGTGCCCTCCGAGCGCCCGGTGAGCACGTCGAGCACCCGCTCGTTGAACTCGAAGTCGGTCACCGCCCGGCCCACGGCGTCCCCCGGCAGCGACAGCAGCTCCCTGGCGTGGTCGTTGACCAGGGTGAACCGCTGCTGCTGGTCCAGTCCCAGCACACCCTCCTTGATGCCGTGCAGCATCGCCTCCCGGTGCTCGACCAGCCCGGCGATCTCCGTCGGCTCCAACCCCAGCGTCTGCCGCTTCACCCGCCGGGCCACCAGCAGCGACCCGCCCACGCCCAGCACCGTGGCCACCCCCAGGATGAGCAGCGCCTCACCGGGGGAGTTCGCGATGCCGGCCAGGAACGTCGGCACGCCCTGCTCGGCGGCGACCACCCCGATCACCGCGCCGTCGTCGCCGATCACCGGGACGTGGGCCACCAGGTCGTCGCCGACCTCGCCGACCCACGACCGCCCCGACCCGACGGTGCTCGCCCCCACCGGCAGCCGCCCGCCCACCTGCGACGGGTCGGGGGAGGTGAGCACCCGCAGGTCGGGCAGCGCGATCACCACGGCCGTGGCGCCCGACAGGCTCCGCGCGCTCTCGGCGAACGGCGGTAGCTGGTGGTGGCGCAGCGGGTCGGCCAGCGCCGCCCGCACCCCGGCGGTCGCGGCCACGTCCTCGGCCACCGACAGCATCCGCCGCCCCTCGGTGGCCAGGAACGCCGCGTTCGACTGGATCGCCGAAAACACCGCCACCGCTGCGAGCAGGGCGGCCACGATCACCACCTGCCAGCCCAGCAGTTGCTGCGCCAGCGAGCCCCGTCCAGCCATGGCCACAGTGTGCACCGGCCCGCCCCCGCGCGGCCCACCAGGCGAGCGCGGGTCCCGTGACCACAACGACCACAAGTACCACTGTGGCCGCAACCGCGACAGCGGGTTAACACCGGTGCAACATGGCTGACCACGACCGATGAGAGGTGGTTCACAGTGCGTGTGACCCCGCTGGTGGCGGCAGCGGCGGCGCTGGCCGCCGTGCTGCTGGTGCCGCCGCTGCTCAGCTCCGACCCGGACGCGGCAGGTCCCGGCGCCCAGCTCCGGGGCCTGCGCGTGCTGGTGCCCAACTCCCCGGGCGGCGGCTACGACATCACCGCCCGCACGGCCGTCAAGGCGATGGAGGACGCCGGGCTGTCGCGGTCGGTGGAGGTGTTCAACCTGCCGGGTGCGGGCGGCACCGTGGGGCTCGGGCGGCTGGTCAACGAGCGCGGCAACGACAAGCTGGTCATGTCGATGGGGCTGGGGGTCGTGGGCAGCGTCTACACCAACCGGTCGCCGTCCTCGCTGGCCGACACCACGCCGATCGCCAAGCTCATCGAGGAGTCCGACATCGTGGTGGTCGGCAAGGACTCGCCGCACCGCGACATCGCCGCGCTGGTGGCCGCCTGGAAGGCGAACCCGGGCGGGGTGCCGGTCGGTGGCGGGTCGTCCCCGGGCGGGCCGGACCACCTGGCGCCCATGCTGATGGCCAAGGCCGTCGGCCTCCCGCCCAGGGCCGTCAACTACGTGCCCTTCGACGGCGGCGGCGAGCTGCTGGCCTCGGTGCTCGGCGGCAAGGTGGCCTTCGGGGTCTCCGGCATCGGCGAGTACCGCGACCAGATCCAGGCTGGGGATCTGCGCGTGCTGGCGGTGACCGGCGCCGAGCGCATCCCCGGGGTGGACGCGCCGACCCTGCGGGAGGCCGGGGTGGACGTCGAGTTCACCAACTGGCGCGGCGTCGTCGCCCCGCCGGGCATCGGTGAAGGCGACCGGGATCGGCTGGTCGCGCTGTTCACCGCCCTGCACGACTCGGACCGGTGGCGCGACGCGCTGGCGCGCAACGGGTGGACCGACGCGTTCCAGACGGGCCGCGACTTCGGGGACTTCCTCGACTCGGAGAACACCCGCGTGGCCGACGTGCTGACGGAACTGGGGCTGGCATGACCACCATCGACAGGCACTGGCTCAGGGACCGCTCCGAACTGGGCGTGTGCGTGGTCCTGGTCGTGCTCGGCGGGCTCGTGCTCGTCGACGCGATCCGGATCCCCACCGACTTCGCCCAGCGCGGACCGGTGGGCCCGAAGGCCGTCCCGATCCTGGTCGGCGGCCTCCTGCTGGTCGTGGCGGCGCTGCTGGCCCGCGACGTGCTGCGCGGCGGCAAGGGCGAGGCGGAGGGCGGCGAAGACGTCGACCTGTCCGCGCCGGGCGACTGGCGGACGGTGCTGCTGCTGTCCGCGGCGTTCCTCGCCAACGCCGCGCTCATCGGCGTCGTGGGCTTCCCGATCTCCGGCGCGGTCCTGTTCTGGGGTGCCGCCTACGCGCTGGGCAGCCGCGCGTTCGTCCGCGACCCGCTGATCGCGGCCGG
This sequence comes from Actinokineospora sp. PR83, assembly GCF_021056305.1. Taxonomy (NCBI): domain Bacteria; kingdom Bacillati; phylum Actinomycetota; class Actinomycetes; order Pseudonocardiales; family Pseudonocardiaceae; genus Actinokineospora; species Actinokineospora sp. PR83. The sequence continues at coordinate 85,494 of NZ_JAJCXD010000093.1, read as the reverse complement.
GCTGTCGGTCGCGACGTACCTGGCCTTCAACAACCTGCTCGGGGTCCCGCTGCCCGGCGGACCGCTGATGGGAGTGCTCTAGGTGGACTCGTTCAGCCAGCTCCTCGACGGGTTCGGCACCGCGCTGACCCCGACGCACCTCGGCTTGGCCGCCCTCGGGGTGCTGCTCGGCACGTTCATCGGCGTGCTGCCCGGCATCGGCCCGGCCATGGCCGTCGCCCTGCTGCTCCCGGTCACCTACGGCCTGGAGCCGACCGGCGCGTTCATCATGTTCGCGGGCATCTACTACGGCGGCATGTTCGGTGGCTCCACCACCTCCATCCTGCTCAACACCCCCGGTGAGAGCGCGGCGGTGGTGGCCGCGATCGACGGCAACCCGATGGCCCGCAAGGGCCGGGGCTCGCAGGCGCTGGCCGCCGCGGCCATCGGGCACTTCGTCGGCGGCCTGATCGGCACGACGCTGCTGGTCCTGCTGGCCCCGACGGTCGCCGCGCTCGCCGTCGACATCGGTGCGCCCGACTACTTCGCGATCATGGTCCTGGCGTTCGTCGCGGTCACCTCCGTGCTCGGCTCCTCCCGGGTGCGCGGCTTCGCCTCCCTGCTCATCGGCTTGGCCATCGGCCTGGTCGGGCTGGACGAGATGACCGGTCAGCAGCGCCTGACCTTCGGCTCGCTGCAACTGGCCGACGGCATCGACGTCGTGATCGTCGCGGTCGGCCTGTTCGCCGTGGGGGAGTCGCTGTGGGTCGCCCTGCACCTGCGCCGCCGCCCCGCCGAACCCATTCCCGTCGGCCGCGCCTGGCTCGGCCGCGACGACCTGCGCCGCGCGTGGCGGCCGTGGCTGCGCGGACCGCTGATCGGCTTCCCGTTCGGCGCCCTGCCCGCGGGCGGCGCGGAGATCCCCACCTTCCTGTCGTACGCGATGGAGAAGCGGCTGTCGAAGAACAGGGCCGAGTTCGGCCACGGCGCCATCGAGGGCGTCGCGGGGCCGGAGGCGACGGCCAGCGCGTCGGCCGCGGGCACCCTGGTCTCGATGCTCACCCTCGGCCTGCCCACCACCGCGGTCGCGGCGGTCATGCTCGCGGCGTTCCAGCAGTACGGCATCCAGCCGGGCCCGCTGCTCTTCGAGCGCGAGTCGACCCTGGTGTGGGGGCTGATCGCGAGCCTGTTCGTCGGCACGGTGCTGCTGCTGGTGCTGAACCTCCCGCTGGCACCGGTCTGGGCCAAGCTGCTGCGCATCCCCCGGCCGTACCTGTACGCGGGCATCCTGTTCTTCGCCGCCGTGGGCGCCTACGCCGTCAGCGGGCAGGTCGCCGACCTGCTGGTGCTGTTCGCCATCGGCCTCATCGGCCTGGCCATGCGCCGCTTCGGCCTGCCGGTGCTGCCCGCCGTCCTGGGGGTCATCCTCGGGCCCGCCGCCGAACAGCAGATGCGGCGTGCCCTGCAACTGTCCGACGGTGCTCTGACCGGTCTGGTCAACACCACCTTCTCGGTGGTCGTCTACCTCATCATCGCCGCCGTCCTGCTCTGGCCCCTGGTCCGCCGCGCCAAGCGCACCCCGGACCGCGAGGAGGTCGACGCCTGAGGCGGGGCCCGCGTGTACGCGGCCTCGAAGCAGGCGAATCCGGTTCGGTCGTCACCACCGCCGCGGTCGCCCATTCCCCGGAGGCGCGATCGCCCCGGAACTGGCGTTGAGCTACGACACCCTCGGCGGGCAACGGCTGGACCGGTGTCGGCTGGGGGCTGAGCGGGGCGGGTCGCGTCGAGCGCGCGGGTGCGAAACGCGACCCGGGGGAAGGCGCAGCGATCGGTGCCGTCCCCTCACTTCTCCTGACGGCGCCGACTACGTCACCCACGCCTGGTGTCGTCGCCGGATCCGAACACGACCGGTTCGGCCACCACGACACCGGTGGACCGGTGAACAGCAGGACCACTCCGACGCGGGCAGCCGCGCCGGAGCGCTCGATCGGTGTCACTTCAGCGCCATTCCCGGGACGCGGGCGCGGATCGCGTCCATGGTCGCCTCGTCCGAGACGCCCTGCCAGTCGTACCGCGGCGTGTAGGGGGCGGTGAGGGCGCGGACGTCTCCGTCGGTGAGCTCGACGTCCAGCGACGCGATCGCCTCGTCGATCTGCTTGGTCGAACCGGCGCCGACCAGCGCAGCGGTGACGACCGGCTGGCGGTGCAGCCACGCCAGGGCGATGGCCGCGCGGCTCACGCCGTGATCGGCCGCGACCTCCCCGACCGCGTCGATGATGGCGTGGTTCGACGCCTCCTCCGCGGGCGAGTAGAGCATGTCGGCGTAGCCGCCATCCGTCTCCGACCGGGCCGTCGACTTCGCGTCGTCCCAGGCGCGGGCCAAGCGGCCGCGGGCCAGGGGGCTCCAGACGATCGCACCGACGCCCTCGTCGAGGCACAGCGGGATCATTTCGCGTTCTTCCTCACGGGCGAGCAGGTTGTAGTGGTCCTGCATCGAGACGAACCGGGCCCAGCCGTGCTGCTTCTGCAGGTGCAGCGCCTTGGCGAACTCCCAGGCGAACATCGACGACGCGCCCAGGTAGCGCACCTTGCCCGCCTTCACCACATCACTGAGCGCTTCGAGGGTCTCCTCCAGTGGGGTGGCGTGGTCGTTGCGGTGCACCTGGTAGAGGTCGATGTAGTCGGTGCCCAGGCGCCGCAGCGAGTGGTCGACCTCGGTCATGACCGCCTTGCGGGACAGGCCCTTTCCGTTGGGGCCGGGGCGCATGGGGTGGCGCAGCTTGGTGGCGATCACCACGTCGTCGCGGTCGGCGAAGTCCCCGAGCGCGCGGCCGAGGATCTCTTCGCTGGACCCGTTGGAGTACATGTTCGCGGTGTCGAAGAAGTTGATGCCCGCGTCCAGGGCGTGCTTGATCAGGGGACGCGCGTCGTCCTCGCCGAGGGACCAGACGGGGTGGCCGCGGTCGGGCCGGCCGTAGGTCATCGCGCCGATCGCGATGGGGGAGACGTCGAGACCGGTGGTGCCGAGCTTCACGTAGCGCATGGGGGCCTCCTGCGGGCGAAACTCGCGGACAATCCTCCGCAAGTTCCGCCGAAACTAGCGGAGAATTGTCCGCGAGTCAACGACTGGGCATCATGGGGTGATGACCGACCAGACGCCGAGCACCTACGGCACGCAGCGCAAGGCCGCCGCGCGCAACCGCGTCGCGATCATCGAGGCCGCCCACGACCTCTTCGCGCGGAACCCACTCGTGCCGCTGAGCGAGGTGGCCAAGCGCGCCGGAGTCGGCGCTGGAACGCTCTACCGCCACTTCCCCACTCGCGAAGACCTGATCCTCGCCGCCTACCAGCACGACATCGAACGCCTGACCACCACCGCCGACGAGGTGCTGGCGCGCCATCCCTCCGCGAAGGCCGCCTTCGTCGAGTGGTTCGAGACGCTGTCGGCCTACATCCGCATCAAGCACGGCCTCGGTGACGCGCTGCACAGCGCAGCGGCGCAGGACGTGATCAGCGCTTCCTGGGCGCCGACCACCGCGGCGGTGGGGAAGCTGGTCGACGCCTGTGTGGCCGAGGGCACCATCGCCGCGGGGCACGATCCGGCGGACATCATCATGTTGATGAGCTTCCTGTGGCGCGTCGCGAACAACGACGATGGCGTGGCCCAGGGACGGCGCCTGATCGCCGCCGTGTTCTCCGGCCTCGAACGAGCGCCCCGACCGTGACAGCGCGTTCAGCCGCGGTGGCTCGCCCCGCAACGGCACGCCCCCACACGAAGTCCGCCTCGGGCAACAACCGCGACCACGTACGAGGCTGTCAGCGGGTCGTGGCGGCAGCCGATCCCTCGGCCGGTCGGGTTTCGGCGGCGCGCTCCGCCAAGGCCCATGCGGCCTCGTAGGCGCGTTGCACGAATGAGTTGCCCACCGTCGGGCCTGCGTTGACCAGGGCCACGAACGCGGTCGCGGTGCTGGGGCTGAACGCGGCGAACGTTGTGCAGCCGCGGGTGCCGCCGGAATGGAACAGCAGTTCCCGGTCCGCGCGCCTGCGCAGGTTCCACACCAGGCACACCTCGTGGTCACCGACCGGCACCGGCGACCGGGTGACCTCGGCGCAGGCCCTGCCGAGCGGTGAGGTGAGCGGGGGCAGGTGAGCGGTCAGGTAGCCCAGCATGTCCGACGCCGACGAGCGCAGCCCTCCGGCCGCGAGCATGCCCGGTATCTCCCAGGGGGGCCGGGGGCGGCCGCGCAGGTGCCCGGTGACCTGCTCGGACGTGGAGAAGTCGGTGTCATGCAGGTTCAGCGGGCGCAGCACGCGCTCGGCCAGCAGTTCCTCGTAGGGCAGGCCGCCCGCGTTGGCGAGGGCTCGACCGAGCAGCGCACCACCGAGGTTCGAGTAGCGGTAACGACCTGGTGGTCCCGGCCGGACGCGGCGCAGCGCCGCGGCGAAGTCGTCGGCGTCGAAATCGCGGTAGGGGTTGGTGCGCCAGTGCGGCAGTGCCGCTCGCCGCAGGCCCGGTGGCAGGCGTGGCAGGCCGGAGGTGTGGGTGGCCAAGCGCTCCAGGGTGACCTCGCGGCCCAGGTCGGGGGCTGCGCCCGGTGGCAGGTGGAGTTGTACGGGATCGGCCGGGTCCACCTCGCCCCGGGTGGCCATGTCGGCCAGCAGCAGACCGGTGAACGTCTTGGTCAGCGAGCCGAGCTCGAAGCGGGTGCGTCCGGTCACGGGCCGTGGATCCCGCCGATCGGTCGTGCCCCCGACCAGGACCAGCTCCCGGTCGCGCTGCCGGATGGCGATCGCGATCCCCGTGGCTCCGGGTGCGGTGGCCGGGAGGTGCTCCACGAGGTCTTTCACGTGCCGCCGCCGAGCAGTCGGGACATGGCCAGCGTGCCCGCGATGGTGGCCACCACGGCGGTGTGCTTGTGGTCGTGGTAGCGCTCCTCCGGGTCGTCGACGACGGGCCGGTCGTCCCGGGGCACGAGCCCGTCGGCGTGCTGGGCGTTCGCGAACAGCTCCCACTCGGCCGGGTCGCACCGCGGTTCGGGCAGGCAAGCCCCCACGATCAGCAGCTCGCCGAGCAGGTCCCACTGCCCCGCTTCCGCCCACACGTCGATCCACACCGGCAGCCAGTTCTCCAGGTACTCGACCACCTCGGGCAGCAGGTCACCGGGCAGCGCACCCCAGTCGGTGACGTGGAAGACGGTGTGCGTCATGTAGTAGGCGGTGTACCAGTCCAGCGCCCAGGGCTGCGGTATGCGGCCGAGCCACGTCTGCCGGAGCATCGCCGGGAAGTCGTCGTTGCGGTGGATGCCCACGATGCGGTGGGCGTTGGCCACGGCCAGCCTGCGGTTGGGCAGCAGTTCGGTCATGGAGTCCTCGACCGAGCACTGGACCAGGGTCTGCTCCAGTGCTTCGTGGCGCAGTCCGCTGCGGGCGTGGTGGGCGTAGGTCTCCAGCGGGTCGGTGAGCAGGGCGTGCCGCAGTTGGCGCTCGTAGAGCAGGTCGCCCTCGCGCAGTTGCTGCCACGTGAAGCCCACCAGTTCGCGTGCGACCTGCTGCTCGTTGGTGCCTGCCACGCCCTCGCGCAGCACCAGCGACGACGCCAGCGCCAGCTCGCACATCGGCTTGTACGCGCCTTCGGGGTCGTTGAGGTCCGTGGTGGCCGCGTCGTCCTCGAACGCACCCAGCAGGCGATGGGTGTGCAACCAGCCGAGGGCGCGCGTCGCGACGTCGTGGGCCGTGTGGACGACGGCGGTCATGCCGCACCCACCAGGTGGCGGGCAACGGCCAGGTCGAGCAGCGGGCGGGACTCCGAGCCGACCCGCAGCGCGACGTGGTCGATCAGCACCACCGGGTCCACCGGCAGTCGGACGCCTGTCGCGTGCACCATGGCGACCCAGCGGGTCAGGCGGCACGCGATGGTGAAATCGCGGCGCAGCACGGCTCGGAGCACTCCTCGGCACAGGGCCTGCGGCTGTGCCGAGACCGCGTCCACCACGGGACCGGTCGCTCCGGGATGCGCCAGGCAGGAGAGCTGGGCCACTGCGACCGACCAGCGCGCCCACTGTTCGACCGGGCCCAGCACGGCGGCCGGGTCGTCGGGCGCCGCGACGGCCGCGTCACCGGTGAGGGTGGCCAGCAGTCGGGCGGTGGACCAGTCGTGCCAGGCCATGACCCGCTGCTCCGGCACGACCGGCGCGGCGACCGGCGGGAAGGCCTCGAAGGACGCGACGACCACCTCCGCGTCCTGGGCGGTCAGCGGGTGGTTCAAGACCACGTGCGGCAGGAAGATGTCCGCACCCACCAACCGGACCGCGCCCAGCCCAGCCGTCGGGTCGGCGCGCGAGGCGAGGAAGTCGACCAAACCGACTCCACCGCTTCCTCGCAGCGCGCCGAGCACCCGACCGGCCAGGGCCGCGGCGTCACGTGCACAGGACGACGCGTCCACAAATCCTCCCGTCAGAGATCACTGCGCTCGAACCGGCCGGATGGCTACCTGCGCCGTTCCTTCGGCGTCGCGGGCGAGAGCAGCAATCCCAAGCCCAGCAGCAGGGCGCCGACACCGCCGCCACCGGCGTTCGGTACGGCCAGCGGTGGATCGGCCAGAACGGACTCCGGCGCCGCCACCAGCTTGCTGAGCTGAGCGAGGTCGGCCGGTGTCGTGACCGGCCGAACTGGGGCGTGAACAGACATGAAGCCTCCCTTCGTCAGTGCCACGGCGTTTCCGTCGTGACCACTCGTGAGTGCTTGCCCACCGAGTGCAGCACAACCCGGTGCCCCCTGTCTGGTCTCGGGCGTCGATTTCCGACTTCTGGCACCTGTGTGGGTGACAAAAACGCGGCCAGAACGGGGTTTTGTCCACTTTCGACTGACAGGCGAACGAGAGTCGAGCACGGAATCAGCGAGCGGTGGGGGTGAGAATGGAGTTGGGCGTGGGAATGGCGGTGGGTGTGGGAGCCGGAACGGCGCTGGGCGCGGGGATGGACGTGGGAACGGCGGACGTGGGGCCGGGAACGGACGTGGGGGTGGGCGCGGGCGGGGCGTTGAGCAGCACGGCGCCGTCCGCCGCGGCCAACTCCAATTCGGTCACCGCTTTCCCGTCCAGGTCGACCAACCCGGGCGGCGGGGTGACGCGCACACTTGCGGCCGTGGGGTTCACCGCGACCCAGCCCCGGGTGAACCGCCGGGTCCACAGGCCGTTGCCCTGGCGGCCCGCCGCGTCAACGGCTTCGCCGAGGTCGATCTGCTGGTACCGCGACCACTCCGCGCCCATGTAGGTGGGCGTGGTGGCGCCGAGCCAGCAGGTGTAGGGGCCTGCCAGCAGGGCGGCGCTGGCGTACCCGGCGCGTTCCCCCCGGTCGTCGTTCACGCGGGTCACCAGCAGCAGCCAGGACTCGCCGAGTGCGGCCTGGGCGCGCAGCTCCTTCCACTCGTTGCCCTGGAAGGTCAGCAGTTCCCCGGTGCCGCCGTCGTCGTGGAAACCGAAGTTCTCCTCCATGGCACCGCTGAACCGCGAGTGCGCGGTCCAGCGGCCCGGGATCAGGTGCGTCTCCGAGACGTTGGGCACGAAGATCTTCCCGGCGTCGCGCAGCGATCCGCCCGCCACGCCGAGGAACGCGTCGAGGCCCTCGCGCAACACCCGATCGGTCTCCGTGGTGTCCTTGGTGCCCGCGAGGACCGCGGGTGAGTAGTGGCGCAGGGAGTTGAAGTCGTTGTCCGCCAACACCCCGTCCCACCCCTCGCGGACGACCTCCTCGGTGACCGCGGTCGCCCACGCCCTCTGGTAGGCCGCGTCCCACACGGTCATCTGCCAGTGCTTGGGGTAGCCCCGCCATTCGATGCGCCGCCCGGCGGTGTCCTCGGCGAACCACTCCGGGTGCGTCGTCCGCGCGGCGTTGTAGCCGATGCCGCTGGGCAGCCGGTCGGCGTCGACGTCGCCGTGGACCGCGCCGGGGTAGTTGCGCGTGCTCGACAGGTCCTTGTAGACCAGGATCTTGACCTTGGGGTTCAGCTTGCGCAGCTTGCGCATGGCCTCGGCCTCGGTGGCGTTGAACACCACCAGGTCGTAGCGCTTGGCGGCCAGCGCCAGCTCGGCGTCCGTCGGCGGTTTGCCGATGCCGTACCACCACGCGCACGGCGCCAGCGGGACCGGCGAGGGCTTGGCGGGTTGTTCCGCCCACCCGGACGAGCACCCCGAGCCGGGGCCGCACAGGACCAGGACGAGCGCGCACACCAGCACGTGCCCCGCCCGGCGGCTCACCGATTTCTGCGCCACAGCAGCTCCCCCACGGTCAACAGCACGATCTTCAGGTCCAGCCACAGCGACCAGTTGGCGATGTAGTAGTTGTCGTACCGGGACCGGTCGGCGATCGAGGTGTCGCCGCGCAGCCCGTTCACCTGGGCCAGGCCGGTCAACCCGGTGGGCACCCGGTGCCGCGCCCAGTACAGCTCGTGGATGGCGGAGAACTCGCGCACGAACCCGGGCCGCTCCGGGCGCGGTCCCACGATGGACATGTCGCCGCGCAGGATGTTCCAGAGCTGCGGCAGTTCGTCGAGCGACGTGCCGCGCAGGAAGCGGCCCACCGGGCCCACCCGGTCGTCGCCGACCACCGACCACCGGCTCTGCGAGTCGTCGACGCGGCCCTGGCGGACGCTGCGCAGCTTGAAGATGGTGAAGGTGCGGTTGTCCATGCCCACCCGGACCTGCCGGAAGATGATCGGCCGACCGCTCTCCAGCAGCACCGCCAGCGCGCACAGGGCGATCACCGGCGCCAGCACGACCAGCGCCGTGGCGGCCAGCACCACATCGACGCCGCGCTTGACCCACCAGCTCGGGCGGCTGGTGGGCGCGGTGCTCAGCCGCATCAGCGGGTAGCTGCGCAGCCGCTCCACGTCGAGCCCGTCGGAGCACAGCTCGAACATGCGGGGGACCACGAGGGTGGTGCAGCCCAGGCGGTGCGCGGTGATGGCGGAGTCGACGACGGGGGACTCCTGGGCGTGGGAGAAGGCCAGGACGACCGTGCCCGCCCGCTCCCGCCGGATCGCCGTGGCCAGGTCGTCGTCGAGGAGGGGGACCGGCAGGCGACCGTGGTCGGTGTCGCAGTGCGGGTCGATGAACCCCACCGGCCGCAGCCCGTACTCGGGGTGCTGGAGCATGGTCCGGACCAGGTCGACGCCCACCTTGCCCGCGCCGACCACGATCGACCGGTCGCAGCGGTCGAACCGGCGCCTGCACCAGCGGCCGAAGGCGAACACCACCAGCCGGGCGACCTCGCTCGCTCCCGCGAACAGCAGCACGGTCCCCTGCACCGCGGTCGCCGCGGCGGTCTGGTGCCCGACCAGCAGCGCCAGGCAGGTGCTCAGCGCGAAGGCGGTCATGGTCGTGGTCATCGACCGCGGCAGGTCGTGGAACCACGACAGCCACAGGCGCCTGCGGTAGACGCGCCCACTGGCGCGCACCCCCAGCAGCGCGCCCGCGGTGACGAGCGCCCACGCCGGGTTCGGCTCCACGACCGCCGCCGCGCCCGCGAAGGCCAGCACGTCGACCACGACCAGCAGCACCGCCACGGCGTTGACCCGGCGCAGCACGTCGTGCAGCGGCGTCTCGCGCGCCGGTCGCCCGGACAGCCGCGGCGACCACCGCTTGACGGGCACCGGGGTCGTGGCCGTCGCGGTCACCTCTGCCACCACGACCCGCCCCGCCTCGCTGCCGCCGGTGCACCCCCGGCCGCGTCCCACCGCATCCTGCGATCCTCTCCTCCCGCACCGGTCCGGTGATGTCGTCGCAAGTGCCGTGATCGAATTATTGTCGTGTTTCCGGCCCTTCGGGGTCCGCACCGACGGGACCATGGTTCTCCATTCGAGTGAACTCAGCACATCCGTTTCGCTGTGTCACTCTTTAGGGGTAGGAAAATCCCCCGGTCGGTGACAGTTTCGCGTGGACACTCGGATCTCATTGTCGTCCGCTGGCACATTTTCGCAGCACAGGGAAAGCTTCGCCGAGTCGGTCGGACCTCCACCGGCCCCGGGGTGGACCTTTTCCCCGCCACTCGACGACGATCTACGACAAGAGGACCTGTGGCACTGGAAGAAACTCAGCCGCGCGTCGTGTCGATCCCGCTCCCGCGCCCGGTCGAGGTGACCGGGCAGGCGCGTGACGGCGGCCGGACGCACGTCGTGCTGCCCGCCTACAACGAGGCGGCGAACCTGCCCGCGCTGCTCGACCGGTTCGCCGCACTGGAGTTCGCCGACGGGGTGACCGTCTGGGTGGTCGACGACGGTTCGTCCGACGACACCGCGGCCGTGGCGACCGCCGCCACCGGGGTGGACCTCAGGCTGGTGCGCCACGAGGTGAACCGCGGCCTCGGCCAGGCCGTGCACTCGGGGCTGCGGGCGGTCCTGCGGGTGGCCCACCCGGACGACATCGTGGTGGTGATGGACGCCGACGACACCCACGACCCCGCCCTGATCGAACCGCTGTGGGCGGAGATCGCCACCGGGGCCGACGTCGTCATCTGCTCGCGCTTCGCCGACGGCGGCGACGACACCACCGCCCCGCCCGCGCGCAGGCTGCTGTCGCGCTGCGCCGCCGCGCTGTTCCGGCGGGTCGTGGCGGTGGAGGGCGTGGTCGACTTCACCAGCGGCTTCCGCGCCTACCGGGTGAGCCTGCTCGACCGCGCCGCGCGCCACTGGGGCGAACGGCTGGTCGAGGAGAAGGGCTTCGCCTGCATGGTGGAGCTGCTGCTCAAGCTGCGCCACTGCGAACCGGTGATCAGGGAGGTGCCGCTGCTGCTGCGCTACGACCGCAAGCTCGGGGCGAGCAAGCTGCGGCTGCGCCGCACCCTGGCGCAGTACCTGCGGCTGCTGGTCCGCGACCGGCTCGCACCGCCGCCGCACTGGGCGCTGCGGGGTCCCGGTGCGTGACTCGCCGGACCACGTCATCGTCCTCGGCGGCGGGATCTGCGGCCTCGCCGCCGCCCACGGCCTGGTCCGCGCGGGCAACCGGGTGACCCTGCTGGAGGGCAGCGACCAGCTCGGCGGGCTGGGCACGTTCTTCCCCTGGCGCCAGGCGTGGGTGGAGCGCTTCTACCACTGCGTCATGCCCACCGACGACGACCTCCTGGACCTGTTGGGGGAGTTGGGTTTGCGCGACGAGGTGCGGTGGCGCCGCACCAGGATGGGCATGGTCGTCGACGGCCGCCACCACCCGTTCAACACGGCCGGGGACCTGCTGCGGTTCACCGCCCTCGGCCCGGTGGACCGGCTGCGCTTCGGTGTGGTCTCGCTGCTGCTGCGCAGGCTCGGCAAGGGCAAGGACCTCGACACCACGCGCACCGAGGACTGGCTCCGCGGCCTCTACGGCGACTCGGTGTGGACGACCCTGCTGGCACCGATGTTCGGCTCGAAGTTCGGCGCGTCCTTCGGCGACGTGCCCGCGCTGTACGTGTGGCAGCGGTTGGGGCGCGAGAGCAACGTCTCCACCCGCGGCTACCCCGTCGGCGGCTACAAGCGGATCATCGACGCCCTGGCCGCCACCCTGCGCGGCGCCGGGGTCGACGTGCGCACGTGCGCACCCGCGGTGGGCATGTCCACCACGACCACCTCGGCCCGGATCACCACCTCCGGCGGCGAGGTCCTCGACGCCGACCGAGTGGTGTCCACGCTGCCGCTGCCGCTGCTGCGCGGCATCGCCGACGCCGACCTCGCCGACCACCTGCCGTGCCCGTCGGTGCCCTACCAGGGCGTGGTCAACGCGGCGTTCTTCCTCAAGCGCCCGCTGTCCGGCCACTACTGGACCCCGGTCCTGCGCTCCGGCACGGACTTCGACGGCGTCGTGGAGATGTCCGCCCTCACCGGAACCACCCCGTACGACGGCCGCCACCTCGTCTACGCCATGCGCTACACCGACCGGGGTTCACCGCTCTACCTGGAGGACGACCGCACACTCGCCCGCCGCTGGAGCGACCAACTGGTGGCCCTGTACGCCGACTCGGGCCTCACCGCCGAGGACGTGGAGGAGGTGCGCGTGTTCAAGGCGCCGTTCGTCGAACCGGTGTACCCCTTGGGTTTCCTCGCGTCCCAGCCCGCCGTCCGCGTTCCCGGGGCCCCGGTGTTCCTGGCCACCACCGCGCACGTCTACCCGGACGTCACCAGTTGGAACTCCAGCGTCCGCCTGGCGAAGCGGGTCGTGGCCCTGATGGGTGAGGCACCCACCGCCCCACCCGTGGCGGAACCCCTCCGCCCATCGGGACCGGCCCGCACGGCTTAGGTGCACTGAGCGGGCAGGCGGGTGATACGCCGCCTGCCCGCTCCCCAGCCACCTGAACCCCATCGGCGCGGCAACAACCAGCCGTGCCGAACCCCACCCTGCGCAACCGGTGACCACCCCCGCAACCGCCGGCCCGGTGACCAACTGCCCGGGTGGGTGGATGTGCTTGGGTGGGGGTGCCGATCATGTGCGAGCCTGCTTGGGCTGTGGGGCATCTTTTCGCCCCACTCGGTCACACTGGGCGCATGATCGGCGTAGGGGCCCCGCCCAAGCGGATCCACCCACCCGGGCACGCACAACAAACGACCGGGTTTGTGAACCAACGGCACGGCTGAGCGGATCCACCCGGGCGCCACCACAAACCCCCGGGTCCCGGCGCCGTTGTCAACCCATCGCGTGCCCGACCAGCGGTCGCCCGTCCACGTCGTGCCCACGGGCCAATTCGTCGACGGCCGAGGCGATCCGCGACGACGGCGACCCCGTCCCGTAGGGGGAGGGGATCTCCCGCAGCCGCACCCGGTGCCGCTCGACGTCGTCCAGCCACCGCAGCACCTCCGTGCGGATGCGGGGCCCGGGCGGGACCAGCGTTCCGAAGCTGCCCTCGATCTCGGGCCGCTCCGTGCTGCGCCGCACCACCACGATCGGGCGCTTGAGGACGCTGACCTCCTCCTGCAGGCCGCCCGAATCCGACACCACCACCGCGGCGTTGCGCGCCAGCGCCAGGAACGCCGGGTAGGACTGCGGTTCGATGGTGCGCAGGGCGGCGAGGCAGTCCCGCAGCCCGAACGCCGTGACGCGCTTGGCCGTGCGCGGGTGCAGCGGCAGCACCACCGGCAGCGGCAGGGTGCCCAGTTCGGCCAGGATCGTGCGCAGCGCCCCGGGGTCGTCCACGTTCTCCGGGCGGTGGATCGTCGCCAGGACGTAGCTGTCCGCCGCCAACCCGTGCGCGGCCAGCAGGGCGCCCTCTTCCTCGGCCCCGGGCAGCGCGGCCGCGAGCGCCTCGACGACGGTGTTGCCGGTCACCGCGATCCGGCCCCGGGGGATCCGCTCGGCGAGCAGGTTGTCGCGGTTGAGCGCGGTCGGCGCGCAGCACAGGTCGGCGATGTGGTCGATCAGCACCCGGTTGTGCTCCTCGGGCATCGCCCGGTCGAAGCTGCGCAACCCCGCCTCGACGTGCACCAGCGGCAGGTCGTTCGCGTTGGCGGCCAGCGCACCGGCGAGGGCGGAGGTCGTGTCCCCCTGCACCAGCACGACCGCGCCGGGGTGCCGCCCGAGCACGCCGTCGACGGCGGCCACCGCCTGCCCCAGTTGGGCACCCCGGCGCATCCCGCCGAGCGCCAGCTCGTGGAAGTTCCCCGGTTCGGCGACGTCGCGGCGGATGATGGAGTACATGGACCGGTCGTAGTGCTGCCCGGTGTAGATCACCGACGCCCGCTCGCCGAAGTGCCGGATCAGCGGCGCCAGCTTGATCAGCTCCGGTCGCGTCCCGCACACCATCGCCACCGTCGCCCGTTGCCCGGCGTGGTGATCGGTTCCGCCCGCCGGGGCTCGTGGGGGAACGGATCTGCTCCGGGGTGGCGCGACCCACCCGGAGGGCTCCACGAACGACACGCTGTTTCCTCTCGACACCCCACCCTGATACGGCGCCCACCCAGGGATGGCGCCGCACTCCCGATCACGGGAACGTACTTCTCCGCTCCGGTCGCCCGTGTGCGTCTCAGTCGATCGAGTGATCCCCCTGTGTCGCGCCGCGCGGACTCCGGGGACCCGCCGCTGCCCGGTGAACAGGTCTCGACCGCGGGTGGGGCCGGTGGTCGGTGTCGGTGCGCGGCTGCGACGACCGCGGCCTGCGAGAATGGGGTCGTGACTGTGACAGCGACGATCATCGACGTGGACAGCGCGGGCAGCGAGACGCCCATCGCCCACGACGTCCGGCTCCCGCGCACCCCGGCCGACGGGCAGCACCTCCGGGTCGACGGCGTCCCCTACCGCGTGGCGGGCAGCACCTGGGACATCCAGGGGCAGGAGACCGTCGTCCTGGTGTACGTGAACCGCGCGGCGGTGTGAGACCGGCAACGGGGGTGGTCGTGAGCCGTGGCAACGGGCAGATCATGTCCAGGAACGCCCGAACGGGCATGGCGGTGATCTCGGCGGCCTTCCTCGCGTGGATGACCGTGATCACGGTCCAGATAGCGACGGCGCCGCAGGGCGGTGAGGAATCCCCGGAGCGGTTGCGCGCGGCGGTGGTCGACGCCCTCGCCTCGGCTGACCCGGGGCGGGTGCAGATGCTCTTCCACGAGCGGACAGCGGGTCCGCACTACGCCGAGGCGTTGGTCGACCGGTGGGCGGGCGTCCCCGGGGTGGACGCGCGGGTCGTGGAGCGCGACCACCGGTACCTCCGGCTCTCCGCTCGGACCCCGTCGGGAGCGGAGTGCTCCGCCTGGCCGATCGGGGAGTCCGAGGGCCGCTGGTTCCTGGACGCGACGCCTGCGCCTGCGGACCTGTGCCGGGGATGAGAGCCCGCCAGTGAGGTCCCACCGGTCCGGGGTGGCGGTGCGCGGCGCCCCCTGGGCTCGCCCAGCGTGACGGATTCGCTGGTGGACTACTCCCTCCGAGTGGTCACACCATGTTCACACACCGTGCCGAGTCGACCTCTTCCGAGCGGTTGTCCCGCCTCGTAGCATCAGTTCCGGTCGGATCCCGGCGGCACCATCGCATGGGGCGGAAGGTTCACTCACTCCGAACACGAAGGTGTCAGCCGATGAGGTCGGTGGGTGTCGGACGCGCGGTGCGCGGCTTGGTGTTGGCCATCGTGATCGCCACGGGGACCGCGACGGCGGCCGTGGCCCTGCCCCCGCCCACCGACAAGCCGGAAGCGGCGCGGGAGCGGACCCCGCTCGCCGACGTCGCCAAGACCCAGACCCCCGAGGTCCCCGACAAGACCTGGGAGGTGACCCCCGGTGGGGCGTTCAGCGACACGATCCCGATCTCCGTCCCGACCTTCCACGGGATCACCCCCGAGCTGTCGCTGAGCTACGAGTCCTCCGGCGGGAACGGCTGGGTGGGCGTCGGCTGGCGGGTGGACGGGGTCGGGGAGATCGAGCGGGCCGGGGCTGGGCGGGGGGCGCCGCGCTACGACGCGACGGACGTGTTCGTCGTCGGTGGTGAGGAGCTGGTCCCCTGTGCCGCGGGCAGCGTGAGCCCGAGCTGCACGACGGGCGGCACCCACTCGACCGAGAACGAGAGCTACGCCAGGTTCGCCCTGACCGGCACCGGGGCGGCCAGCCGGTGGACCGTGACGGCGAAGGACGGCACCAGGCGGGTCTACGCGCCGGTCTACTCCGCGGGCACCGACCTGGTGTTCCGCTGGGGCCTGAGCCAGGTCGTCGACACCGTGGGCAACACCGTCACCTACACCTGGGGCAGCAGCCTGTTCGGCGGCGGCTGGGAGTACGTCGACTCGATCGCCTACAACGGCACCACCGTCGCCTTCCGCTACGAGGCCCGGCCCGACACCGAGCAGGCGGCCATCGGCAATGGCGCGCTGACCACCCTCCGCGGCCGGGTCAAGACCATCGACGTGAGCGTGGACGGCAACCGGCTGCGGGCGTACCAGTTGGGCTACACCGCGAGCACCACCGGGCGGTCGCTGCTCACCGGCGTGCAGCAGTTCGGCAAGGACGCCGTGCTGGACGACACCGGAACCGTCACCGGCGGCGCGAGCCTGCCCGCGGTGACGAGCGCCTACTCCACCGCGACGACCGCGTTCGCCGCGGGCAGCAACGAGACCAGCATGGGCTACAAGGCCGACTCCCGGTACCTGCCGATGGACGTCAACGGTGACGGCAGGACCGACATGCTGGAGCTGTACCCGTCCTGGTCGTCCTACGAGCGGCACACCTGGCTCTCGAACGGGACCGGGTTCACCCTGGCGTCCAACGGTGTCGCGGGCATCGGGCTCAGCACCGAGACGCGCTTCCTCACCGGTGACGTCAACGGCGACGGCAAGGCCGACCTGATCGAGATCTTCCCCAACGGGTTCAGCTGGGGCAGGCGCCTGTACCTCTCCGACGGGACGGGCTTCGTCCAGCAGCCCGGCGTGGGCAACTCCGCGGGCCGCTACAGCGCGGACTCCCGCTTCTTCGCCATGGACGTCAACGGCGACGGCAGGTCCGACGTGGTCGAGCTGTTCACCTGCGGGCTCTTCCCGGTGCACCTGTGCCGCGCCACCTCGCTCTCCACCGGCACCGGCTTCACCCTCGCCTCCTCCAACGAGACCGGCATCGGCTCCGGCGCCGACCACGTGGTCCACCCCGCCGACGTCAACGGCGACGGCAGGCAGGACCTGGTCGAGCTGTACCCGGCGGGCCTCGGCGCGGGCGGCAGGCACATCTGGCTGTCGAACGGCACGGGCTTCGTCTCCGGCGCCATCGACACCGGCATGCAGTTCAACACGCCCGACGCCGACGGCACCGGCAGCCGGTTCCTGGTGCTCGACGTCAACGCCGACGGCAAGTCCGACATGGTCGAGCTGTACCCGTACTTCGGCATGTACACCCGCCGCACCTGGGTTTCCACCGGCTACAGCTTCGTGCTGGCCGCCACCGACGGCGCCATGCCCTCGGCCGCGACCACCCGGCAGCTCGTCGCCGACGTCAACGGCGACAGGCGCGACGACCTCGTCGAGCTGGCGCCCTACGGGCTGTCCACCAAGCGGCGCATCTGGCTGTCCACCGGCGGCGGTTTCGCCGAGGGCCCGACCGACACCTCGATCGGGCAGTTCAGTTGCAGCAAGGGCAAGTGCACCAGCGAGTTCCTGGAGGTGGACGTCAACGGCGACGGTCTCGAGGAGATGACCGAGCTGTACAACGCCAACTTCGGCGGGAGCAAGGGCCGCCGGGTCTGGGGGATCGGCGGGGCGGTGCCCGACCTGCTCACCTCCCGCACCAACGGCTGGGGCGGCACGACGAAGGTGGCCTACACCCCGTCGTCGGCGTGGCCGAACACCAACAACCCCACCCTGGTGCAGACCGCCTCGGCGGTGACCGTGGACGACGGCCGGGGCGGCGTGGCGACCACCGGCTACACGCACGCGGGCGGGGCCTACGACCGGGCCGAACGCCAGTTCCTGGGGTTCCGCCTGCAACGGGAGACCCAACCCTGCATCGCGGGGGAGACGACGTGCCCCTCCACCGAGACGACCTTCCGCCAGGACCCGGGCGCGGCGGGCGCGGTGGAGCGGGTGGACCGGCGCGCGGGCGGCGGCGCGCTGCTGGCCTCGACGGTGCACGAGTACACCACCAACGGGACGGCGGTCCCGAGGACGTCGCTGCCCACCGGCACCTGGCAGACCGCCCACGCGGGCGCGGCCTGCCCCGGCGCGGACTGCAAGCGCACGTACACGACCCGGCAGTACAACGCCTACGGCGAGGTCACCCGGCAGGTCGAGCACGGCGACAACGAGGTGGCCGGGGACGAGCGCACCACCACGACCGCGTTCGTGCCCAACACCGCCGCCTACGTCGTCGACAAGCCCGCCGACGTGATCACGTACCAGGGGGTCGGCACCGGCGGGGCCAAGCTCACCGAGACCCGCACCTCCTACGACGGCGCGGGCACCTGGAACCAGGCGCCGTCGGCCGGGCTGGAGACGAGGACGGGAAGGTGGCTCTCCAGTTCCGACTCGTTCGTCGAGACCGGCAAGGAGTACGACGCCCGGGGCAACCTCACCGCGGAGGTCACCGAGCTGGGCGCCCGCACCACCCTCGGCTACGACCCGGCCCACCGGTTCCAGACGTCGGAGACCAACGCGCTGTCCCAGCAGGTCACCGCGACCTGGGACGCGGGCTGCGGCGTGCCCACGCGGGTGACCGACCTCAACGGCCAGGCGACCACGGTGGCCTACGACGCGCTGTGCAGGCCGACCGAGAAGCTGGAGCCCGGCGGCCGGTTCGAGCGCCGCCGGTGGGTCGACCTCGGCAACGCGGCGACGCAGCACGAGCAGGTCGAGCGGCCCGCGGCGGACGGCACGGGCGCCCCGCAGTGGAGCAGGCGCTACGTCGACGGGGCGCAGCGGCCGTGGCGCACCGTCGAGAAGGGCCCGGACGCCGCCACCGGCGACATCCACGTGGACACCGCCTACAACGCGCGCGGGCAGGTCGCCTCGAAGACCGCCGCCTACTACTGGGTCCCCGGTCAGCCGCAGCCGACCACCTTCCCCACGACCACCGACTACGACGCGCTCGACCGCCCGACCAGGGTGACCCTGCCCGGCGGTGCGACCCAGACCACGGGCTACGGCCCGTGGTCGAGGACCGACACCGACGAGAACGGCCACGCCACCACCGAACGGGTGGACGCCTACGGCAAGCGCGTCGCCAGTGAGCAGTCGGTCGGCGGTGCCACCAGGACCGCGCACTACACCTTCGACCTGCGCGGCAACCTGATCCGCTCGACCGACCCGTCCGGCTACGTGATCGGCTACGACGTCGACTCCCTCGGCCGCACGACCAGGATGGTCGACCCCGATTCGGGCACCACCACCTACGAGTGGGACGCCGCCGGGCAGCTCACCGCCCAGACCGACGCCAAGGGCCAGCGCACGACCCTGCGCTACGACGCCCTCGGGCGCAAGACCGGCAAGACCACCAGGACCGGCACCCCGGGCGCCGTGACCGTGTCCTGGACCCACGACGAGGTCCGCGCGGGCTTCGCCAACATCGGCGAGGTCACCACCATGACCGACGGCGCCGGGACCAAGACCTCCGACCACGACGCCCTCGGCCGCGTGGTCAAGGGCGTGCGCACGATCGACGGCACCGGCTACACCTTCCGGTTCGGCTTCGACACCGCCGACCGGCCGCTGTGGACCACCTACCCCGACGGCGACACGCAGGGCACCCCGGCCGACCCGCTGCGCTACGACGCCGCCGGGCGGCTGGTGGTCATCCCCGGCTACGTCACCGCGGCGCGCTACGACGCCGCGGGCGAGCTGATCCGGCTCGACAACGCCAACGGCACGGTCACCACCCGGCCGCACGACCCGCGGCGCGGCTGGCTCACCGGCATCTCCACGACCGCGGGCGACACGAAGATCCAGAACACCACCTACACCCGCGACGCCAAGGGGAAGATCACCCGGGTCGACAGCCCGTTCCCGAACGAGCGCTGGACCTACGCCTACGACGAGGCAGACCAGCTCACCACGGCCACCAACGACACCGTCGCGGCGCGCGGCCAGACCCTCGCCTACGACGGGATCGGCAACATCACCGCCAACGCCCGCGTCGGCGCCTACTCCTACGACCCGGCGCACCCGCACGCGGTGACCACCGCGGGCGCGAACACCTACGCCTACGACCGGGCCGGTCTGATGACCTCGGGCGCGGGCCGCGCGCTGACCTGGGACGGGGACAACCTGCTGGCCTCGGTCACCCGGTCCGGGGTGACCACCACCTACACCTACGACGCCGAGGGCACCCGGATCCAGCAGGCGGACGGCACGAGCACCCACCGCCACCTGGGCGAGGGGTACGAGGTCGACGTCACCGCGGGCACCACGACCAAGTACGTCTCGATCGCGGGCGTCCTGGCGGCCCGCAAGGACGGGGCGAGCACGTACTGGGTGCACACCGACCAGCAGGGCTCGATCCAGGCCGAGACCGACGCGGCGGGCGCCGAGGTGCACCGCAAGGAGTACGCCGCCTTCGGCGAGATCACCGCCTCCGGCGGGTCGCTGGCCACCGAGCCGCGCGGCTTCACCGGCCAGCGCCAGGACGCCTCCGGGCTGGTGTACCTCAACGCCCGCTACTACGACCCGGTGCTGGGCCGCTTCATCTCGCCCAACCCGGTCGTCGACGGCGAGGACACCATCGGCCTGAACCGCTACGCCTACGCCGCGAACGACCCGGTGAACCACACGGACAAGACCGGCCTCGACTGCCACGACGCCTCGGGCGCCCCGTGCGACCAGGACAGGGTGGAGTTGGAGTTCGACTACAACGACCAGGACAGCGGGGACTACTGCGGCCCGGCCTCGGTGCGCAACGCCCTGAGCGCGCTCGGGTACGACATCAACACCGTCTACACCGAGAACGCGCTGGCGTCGATGATGGACATCGTCGACCTCAAGCAGACGCCCACCGCCGAGTACACCACCAGGATGCTCAACCAGGTCACGGGGAGCAGCTACTACGAGACCAAGTGGGTCCCCGGCAGCACGGCCACCGACGTGGAGAAGTCGCGGCTGCGCGCGGACGTCGTCTACGACATCGTCGAACGCAACCACCCGATCGTGGCCAACATCGTCGGCACCGGCAACGACATCTCCGACGACAAGAACAGCGCGCACACCTACAGCGGCGGCCACTACATCGCCGTCGTCGGGGCCACGCGCGGCGGTGACTACGTCAAGATCGCCGACTCCGCCTCCGCCAAGGAGACCTACTGGATGCGCACCGACAGCCTGGCCGACTGGATCGGCACGCGCGCCTACTCGGCGTGAGCGTCGCGGGTGCCACGTGGTCCCGGCCTGTTGCTACCGTCACCGGTTGTGGACGTTCGGGACATGGAGTTCTTGGTGGCGGTGGCGGAGACCCAGCACTTCGGTCGCGCCGCCGAGCGGGTGGGCGTGGGGCTGGAGGAGATGACCCGGTGGTCCCGCGAGGTCGAGCGGGAAACCGGGCTCGGGCTGTTCGAGCGGACCGTGCGGCGGGTGCGGCTGACCGAGACCGGCACCCGGCTCGAAGCGGGCGCGCTGGCGGCGCTGGCGGCGGTGCGCGGGGTGTCCACCCTGGTGGAGTCGTTGCGGCACGGGTGGTCCGGGTCGGTGGCGCTGGCCTACGTGCCGGGGTCGGCGCACCTGGTCCGGGGGTTGGTCGCCCGGGTGGAGCGGGACCGGGTGGGGCTGGAGGTGGAGCCGCAGTCGATGTGGGGGGTGCGGGCGCTCGGGTCGCTGGGGCGCGGGGAGGTCTCGTTCGCCGTGGTGCGGGACCCGCTGCCGGAGGAGGGGGTGGAGTCGTTGGTGTTGGGGGCCTACCGGGATCGGCAGGTGGCGGTGGCCTCGCCCGGGCCGCTGGCGGGGCGGGAGCAGATCGGGTTGGCGGAGTTCGAGGGGCAGGGGTTCCTGCTGACCGAGCGGGAGGTGGGGCCTGCCGTGCACGACGCGACGGTGCGGTTCCTGGCTGAGCACGGGGTGGCTCCGGTGTGGCGGCACCACCGGTTGCAGGAGCAGGACCAGCAGTTGGCCCTGGTGGCTGCCGGGGTTGGTTCTGCTTTGGTGCACCCGCACGAGGATGAGGCGTTGCACCCGGGGGTGGCGGTGGTGCCGTTGCGGGAGCAGGGGCCTGAGCACCGGTTCCACCTGGTGTGGCGGGCTGATGACGCCTCGCCGTTGGTGACTGCTGTGATCACCGCTGCTGAGGCGATGACCACTGGGCGGCGGCCGGTTCAGCGCGGTTGAGCGGTGCGGCCTCGGCGGTGTCTTGTTCGGCCGTGTCTGCGTTTCAAAGCGCCGGGAGTTTTGGGGGCGTGCCCGGGTGGGTGGATCTGCTCGGGCATCTTCGTAGCCGGGCCTGCGGTTGCGCGGGTGGCTGGCTTTCCTTGCGCACCGTGGGTTCCGCGTCGGTGGTGTGGTGCATTCCGAGGAGGAGCTCTTGGAGTCCCAGGTGGACGTGGGCGAGGACGTCGGCGACCACCCAGCCGTGGCAGCGGCTGCGGTCCAGGGCGCGTTCGTCGGTCAGGGACTCGCACAGGCGGTCGAAGGAGCCCAGTGCTGCCAGGAATGCCGTGAGTCCCTCTGCGTGGTCCACTCGCATCGCTCCACCCCGCCACGGGGCGCGGCTCCCGGCGTGGTGCCGGGAGCCGCCCCGCCGGGGGTCAGGGGTTGGGGCGGGCGCGGCGCCAGATCTCGCGGGAGGCCGGGATCGGGTACGGGCCGTCGGTGATCGGGGTGTTCCAGACCCTGGTGTGCGGCTCGTCCAGGGTGAACTCGGGCCAGCCGGGGTCGCCGGTGGCGGCGAAGGCGGTCCACGACTCGCGCAGCGCCTCCGACAGGGGCTCGAAGTCCGGGGGGACCGGGGCGCCCAGCAGCAGGGCGCTGTACGGGGTGTCGCTGGTGCCGAAGGTGAACGGCACGTCGATGCTGTGGCAGGCGCCCAGGGTGGGGCCCGACCAGGCGAAGTCGTAGAGCCAGGTGCGCCCGCCCGCTCGGGCGTGGGCCTCGGCGCTCCACGTGGTCGGCATCCGGAAGACCGCGTCGGACAGGATGACCTCGACCAGGGTGGCGTCGGGGAGGTCCGGGTAGGCGGCGCGGTAGTCGGTGATGGCTTCGGCGGGCAGGCGCTGCGGGGCGGCCACGTCCTCCGGGCGCACGCCGGACATGTCGGTCAGGGCGGTGAACAGGCGGAACTCCTCGTGGGTGAAGCCGCAGACCAGGTCGACCTCGCGGCCAGCCCCGGTCTCCAGCACGTTCCACGGCCTGCCGGTGATCAGTTCGTGGTCGATGACCGGGCCGAAGGCGGTGATGCCCGCGACCTGCCCGCGCACCGGGACGTGCTGCACGGCCAGCAGCGCCTCCGGGGCCAGTGCCGCGAAGCCCTCGCGGGTGGCGGGCACGCCCAGCTCCGCCGCCAGCACGTCGGTGATCTCCCCGGCCTGCTCCAGGCTGCGGTAGCCCGTCGGGATGCTCTGCGCGATCGCCCGGCGGAACAGGCCCTTCGCCCGCGACGATCCCAGCAGCACGGCCACCGACCCGGCCCCGGCCGACTCGCCGAAGACCGTCACCAGGTCCGGGTCGCCGCCGAACGCGGCGATCTCCGCGCGCACCCACTCCAGCGCCGCCACCTGGTCCAGGTGGCCCCGGTTGGCCGGGGCGCCGGGCAGCACGCCGAAGCCCTCGAAGCCCAAGCGGTAGTTCATCGTCACGACCACCACGCCGTGCGCGGCCAGCTTCGACCCGTCGTAGATCGGCAGTGCCGAGGAACCCTGCTGGTAGGCGCCACCGTAGATCCACACCAGCACCGGCAGCCCGGAGCCGCCGCCGTCCGGCGTCCACACGTTGACCGACAGGTGGTCCAGCCCGTGCTCCGGCAGCCACGGCGACGGCATCCCCGGGACGGGCGGTAGCTGCGGCGGGGACGCGGAGAACGCCACCGCGTCCCGGGTGCCCTCCCACGGCGCGGGCGGGGCGGGTGCGGCGAACCGCAGCGGGCCCTCCGGGGCGGCGGCGTACGGGATGCCCAGGAACCTGCTCACCCCGCCGTCGCTGACCCCGCGGACCGACCCCGCCGACGTGCGTACCACCCGATCCATGGCGTCCCCTTCGACGACTACCTCATGTTCGCCGCGAGCGTGCCCTGCTCGCCGAACAGCTCCGCGGACCATCGTTGCAGCAGCTCGGTGTTGTCGTTGTCCTCGGGGTGGAAACCGATGCGGTTGTAGTCCTTGATGCGGTCCACGACCTCCTTGCTCAGGAAGGGGGAGTGGCGCAGCGCGGCGATGCTCTTGAACAGCCGCTTCGGGTTGTAGGTGGCGCGGTCGGCCAGCATGGACAGCACCGTGTGCAGGGTGACGCCGAACAGGAAGCTGAACGTCATGAACCGCATGGTCTTGATCCGGCGCCGCTCCGAACCACCCGCGGCCCGGTAGACGTCGAACGCCACCGACTTGTGCTCGGCCTCCTCGAAGGCGTGCCACAGCAGCACCGAGCGGACCTCGCTTTCGCCGAGCAGGGCGAGGGCGCGCTCGTCGGTCAGCAGCGTCTCGGCGAGCGCCGCGGTGTAGTGCTCCAGGGCGGCGGTCACGGCGAGGCAGGACAGTGCGGGGAGCCTCTTCTCGTAGAGCCGCAGCGCCCGCTTCGCCACCCGGTCCACCCGGCGCGTCGGGTAGCCCATCTCCTGGAGGCGGTCGTTGAGCGCGCGGTGCTCGCGGCCGTGGGTGACCTCCTGGCCGATGAAACCGGCCACCTGGGCCTTCAGCTCCGGGTCGGTGACCTGGTCGGAGAAGCGCCGCACCGACCGCACGAAGAAGTCCTCGCCCTCGGGGAACATCGCCGACAGCACCGCCACGATGTGGCTCATGACCAGGTCGCCCTGGACGTAGTGGCGGTCCACACCGGTCTTGAGGCCGGTCTTGTCGCCGTAGTCGAACCGGATGCGGCGTGGCTTGGGCAGGATGGGCATGGGGATCTCCTCGGGGGTCAAGCGGGGTCGAAGGCGACGATCTGCGGCATCGCCGAGACGATGATCTTGAGGAAGGCGCGCACCTCCGCGCCTCGGCCCGACCGGTCGCCGTCGGGCAGGGCGTTCAGCGCCAGGCCGCTGAACAGGGCGTGCACCGCGCGCAGCGCCTCACCCAGGAACGGCCGCCCGGCCAGCTCCGGGAAGAACTCGGCGAACACGTCCGCGCTGACCTCGGCTATCCGCTCCGGCACCGGGGCCATCACCGCGGCCAGTTCCCGGTTGTGCCGGGCGGCCACCATCAGCTCCAGCAGCACCTGGCCGCCGGTGTCGTCGTAGAACGACCACAGCACCGACAGCGCCTCGGCCGGGGTGCGGCGGTCCGGGGCCATGGCGGTGAACCGGTCCCGGAAGTCCTCGACCCGCCGCTCCAGCAGCCGCTGGGCCGCCGCGCTGACCAGGTCGGCCTTGGTGGGGAAGTGGTGGGCCAGCGCCCCGCGCGACACCCGGGCGCTGCGCACGATGTCGTTGGTCGACATCCGCCCGTAGCCCAGCTCCGCGACGCACTCGATGGTCGCGTCGAGCAGCCGGGCGCGCATCGCCCCGGCCCGTTCGGCCTGCGACACCCGCGCCCGCTCCAGCGACGCCCGGCGGTGGTGGTGGCCCATGGCTCGACGGTAGACCTGGATCACACAAACAGGCAAGCCTGCCGGTTTGATTGACCGTGGTTGTGCCCAAGGTGGAGCGTCCTCGGTTTGACCAGGTCAGATGCCTGCTTTGGCACTCGGGTGAGCGAATCCGCCCGGCGGTTCCCCGGGTGGTGGACCGGTCCTGTGCAGGTGCCTCACAAACTCCCGCGGATCTGGTAGGCCCGCTTCGGGTCCCGGTGGGCGGCGTCGAGGTGGTGGCGCAGGTCGGCCAGGGCGGCCTGGTAGTTCTCACCGTGCACGTCGCCGTGGGCCTGGGCGGCTTCCCGCCACAGGGCGACCGAGCGGCGCAGGGCCGTGAGGGCTTCGGCCGGGCGGTCGAGGCGGTCCAGGCAGTGGGCGCAGGTGCGCAGGGCCGCCGCGAGCAGGCCGATCGTGGCGGTGGGGTTGGTGTCCATCAGCTCGCGGTACACGGCGATGGACTCCTCGACCACCTTGAACGCCTCCACGTCCTCGTCGGTGGCCAGGAGGTGGGCGGCGAGGGCGTGCAGCCACGCGCCGAGGTGGGGCAGTGCCCGGGATCGGTTGTCCTCGGCCATTTCCCGGCCGTGCTCGACCGCCGCGCGCAGTGCGGCCACCGCGTCCCCGGGGCGGTCGGTGCGGCGGAGGCACTCGGCGCGGACGGTGAGGGCGGTGCCGAGGCCGCGCAGGTGCGCCCGGCGGTCCAGGGCGACCAGGACGCGGAAGTGGCCGAGTGCCTCGTCGACCACCGGCAGCGCTTCGCCGGGGCGGCCCGCCGCGCACAGCCGGTCGGCGACCGCGAGCAGGGTGGTGGCCAGGTCGGGGATGCCGTCGGGGAGGCGGCGGCGGTGCTGGAGGGCTTCCTCGACCGCGGTCAGCGCCTCGTCGGGGCGGCCCAGCTTGTCCAGGCGGTCGCTGAGGCCGGTCAGGACCGTGGCCAGGGCTTCCAGGTGGCCCGCGTCGTCCTGCCCGCGCAGGAGGGCCACCGCGGCGCGGCCGGTGTCGACGGCCTCGTCCGGCTTGCCCGCGAAGTCCAGGCTGACGCTGAGGCTGTCCAGGTCGCCCGCCAGGCGCAGCCGGTCCTCCGGGGTCGCCGCCCGCCTGCCGGTGATCTCCGGCCGGGCCACCTCGACCGCCTCGTCGTAGCGGCCGAGGTAGCGCAGGCGGTCGACCAGGGTCGCCCGGACCCACCACAGCAGGGTCGCCGACCCGGGGACGTCCGCCCCGCGTTCGAGGACCCCGACCGCGTCCTGGGCGGCGGTGAGCGCGGCCTCGGGGTCGCCGAGGTCGACCAGGCAGTTGCTGATGGAGTTGAGCGAACCCGCCACGCCGAGCACGGTGTCCGCCCGCTCCCGCGCGCCCCGCCACAGCGCCAGCGCCTTGCGGTGCGCCACGACCGCGGAGGTGGCGTTGCCGAGCACCCGCCACTGCGTCCCGACCACGTCCCACGCCCGCGCCGCGCTCGCCCGGTCGGTGTCCGCCCGCTCCAGCAGCCCGTGGATCCGGCGCACCGCGAGGGCGAGCCGCACCCGGGGGAACCCCACCGGCGCCTCCTCGGCGGTCAGGTCGACCGGGTGCGCGGACCCCTGGACGACGGCCGCCAGCGCGGAGTCCACCGCCGCGTCCTCCGCCAGCAGGGTGAACACCGCGCGCAGACCGGGGCCGAGGAGGGCCTGGTTCGCGGTGAACGCGTGCGCCAGCAGCGGCAGGAACTCCGGGAACTCCTGGTAGGTCCGGGTGAGGGCGAGGAACACCGGGGTGGCTGAATCCGCGGGCACGCCGGTCACCGCGGGTTCGGTCAGGTGGTTCGCCAGCAGCCACGCCGCGACGAGCCGGGGGCGGATGTCCAACCGGTGGTCCGGGCCGGGCGGGTAGCGGTGCCACGCCCACTCGACGAGCGAGTACAGCTCTGCGGTGGGGCGGACGGCGAACCGCGGCAGCGCCCGCAGCGCGATGACGGCGCGGTACCGGTCCGGCGCGGGCACCAGGGCCAGGGTCGCGACCGCCGCCAGCAGGTCCGGGTCGCCGACCGGTGCGCCGCGCCAGCGCGCCGTCTCCAGGGTCAGCAGTTCGGCGGCGACGTCGCGCGGGGTGGCCGAGCGCGGGTCGGACCGGTGCACCACGGCCAGCAGCGCCCTGGCGTGCACCAGGAACACCGTGTCGCCGTCCGCGCCGACCGCGGCCGTGCCGAACGGCGGCAGCGCCCGGCCCAGCAGCCCCGCGTACGCCCGCGCGGCGTCGGTGTACCACCGGATCCGGTCCGTGGTGCCGCCGAAGGGCTTCAACACCAACGGGTCCGCGTCCAACAGGTGCGCGAAACCCCGCGCGCGCAACGTCTCCCGCAGCCGTGTCGCGTCCCGGGCGATCAGCAGCACTCGCAGCGCCGCCGGTCCCCGCTCCACCGCCCCCAGCAGCGCGGGCAGGTCCGACCGCAGGTCCGCGTCGTCCACCAGTACCAGGGTCGGGCCGCGCACGACCTCCGCCAACCCCTCGACCCGGCGCAGCCAGCCCGAGGACCACGCCCTCGGCAGCGCCTCCGCCACCGCCAGCGCCAACCGGCTCTTGCCGACCCCGGCGGGACCGCCGAGCACCCGCACCGCCGGGCCGTCGCCGACGCACCACTCGACGAGTTCGCCCCGCTCCCGCCTGCACCCCCAGAGCCGGGTCGCCGAGCCCGGCGCGGTCAGCACCCGCAGCGGCGAGGCGGGCCCGTCCGGCCGCAACCGCTCCAGCACGCGCTCCCTGGCCGCCGCCCGCCGGGCACCGCGCGCCCGCCGCCGCACCAGCCCGACCGCCCCGACCAGCGCGGCCACCACCCCGCTCCCCACCACCACGCCCGCCGCGACCCAGTCCACACCCCCACCTCCAGCGAGGTCGCGCCGCCCGTGGTTGTGATACGGCCCACCCACGGTCGCACACCGCCCGACCGTTCCCCAGCCTCCAGAAGGGCGGTCACCCCCGGCACGCTCCGCAGCGAACGGCGAGTGGATCACCCGTTCGGCCCGGTCCGCCGCCACGGGTGTGCTCCGGGCGGCGGAACGGGCACCGAGAGGTCAGTTCGGAAGGAGGCGGTGTGTCGGCTCGCCGCTGTGGCGGGGTCGCAGTCGTGGGAGCCGACCCGGACAACTACGAGAGGTCGAAGGGGGCGGGGGAGTGGCCTTCCCAGATCCGGCGGGATGCCTGTTCGGGGTAGGGCAGGGTCTTCGACTCGGTGTCCAGGACGCGGGTGAGGCGCCCGTCGGGCCGGTGAGCGGACCAGCCCGCGTCGCCGGTCGTGATGAAGCGGACCCATGCGCCCTGGAGTTCGCGGGAGAGCGCGACGGCCTCGGGAGTGGGCTCCTCGCCGATGAGCCGGGTGCCGACGGGGCTGTCCAGCGTGCCGAACGCCAGGGGCACGTCGAGGCTGTGGCAGGCGCCCAGGACGCCGCCGAGGACCGGGGCGACCCAGTGCAGTTCGAACAGGTACGAGGTGCCGCGGGCTGCGGCGTTCGCCTCGGCCAGCTTCTGCGACGGCATGCGGAAGAGGGCGTCGGAGTACACCGTCTCCACCAACTCCTCCGGGCCCGCCTGCGGGAACGCGGCGCGGTAGGCCCGCGCACCGCCCGGCCGCGGGGCGAGCAGTTGCAGGGCTGCGTGGGCGTCCTCCTCGGTGAAGGTGCCGTACCGCCCGCTCATGACGCTGAAGTAGCGGAATTCGTCCCGGGTGTGGCCGACGAGCAGTTCGGTCCCGCTCGCGCGCCCGCCGGTCAGCGCGGACCAAGGCGTTTCCGGGAGGACCTCGCCGTCGACGACGGGGCACAGCGCGGTGCCGGTCTCCGTGAGGCGCCCCCAGTTCTCCCGGTGCGCGTGGAGGTCGGCGTTGAAGGAGGTGAGCT
The DNA here is from genome assembly GCF_021056305.1 of Actinokineospora sp. PR83. NCBI lineage: Bacteria > Bacillati > Actinomycetota > Actinomycetes > Pseudonocardiales > Pseudonocardiaceae > Actinokineospora > Actinokineospora sp. PR83. Next base: position 56,534 of record NZ_JAJCXD010000093.1, on the reverse strand, counting down.
CGGCGGCCAGGTGCCATGGATCGGTGTCGCGCAGGGCCTCGGCGGTGGGGGTCGCCGCGCCGAGTCGCTCCGCGAACGCGGCGGTGACCTGCCGTGCCAGCGCGGGGGTGCTGTGCAGCCCCGGCACCGAATGGGCGATGGCCCGCCGGAACAAGCCGCGCGCGGACTCCATCGTCAGCAGGGCGGCGACCGAGCCCGCCCCGGCGGACACCCCGCCCACGGTGACCCGGCCGGGGTCGCCGCCGAAGGCGGCGATGTTGCGCTGCACCCACTCCAGGGCCGCGATCTGGTCGAGGAACCCGCGGTTGGGCGGCACGTCGTCGAGGAACGCGAATCCCTCCGCGCCCACGCGGCAGTTGACGGTCACCACGACGACTCCCGCCTCGGCCAGCGCTGCCGGGTCGAACATCGGGTCGCTCGACGCCGCCGAGAGGTAGCCGCCCACGGGGATCCACACCAGCACCGGCAGCCCCGCCGCGCCGGGATCCGGGGTGCCGACGTTGAGCGTCAGCCAGTCGGTGCCCTGCGGGCGCACGTCGATCGGCAGGGACAGCGGCACCACGGGGCCGAACTCGACCGCCTGCCTCGTCCCCTCCCAGCGGTGCGGCGGTGCGGGCGCGGCGAAGCGGAGCGCTCCGACCGGGGGTTGGGCGTAGGGGATGCCGCGGAACACCGCGTGCCCCTGCCGCCAGCGCCCCTGCACCACCCCTTCCGTGGTCCGAATCCTCGGCTGTTCGGACATGGCGATTCCTTCCCCCGCAGGTGGCCTCCAGGATTATGGGTCAGGTGTATTATGTCAACTGTATTGGAACAGCCCGGGGTTCGGGGGAGGGGCCGACGATGCCGAAGCAGGTGGATCACCGCGGGCGCCGCGAAGCGATCGCCCGCGCACTGTGGCGGGTGGTGGAGCAGCGCGGCGTCGCACAGCTCACGATGCGCGTGGTGGCGCAGGAGGCGGGCATGTCACTCGGGCAGTTGCAGCACTACTTCGCCTCCCGGACCGCCATGCTCTCCTTCGCCGTGGACTTCGCGTCCGAGCAGACCTCGGTGCGCGTACGCCAGGGGCTCGACAAGCTCGGTGACCGCCCGCACCCCCGCGACGTGCTGCGACTGGCACTCGCGGAAATGCTCCCCCTGCACGCCGACGCCCGCGCCACCAGCCGGATGAGTGCCGCCTACGTCCTGGAGGCGCTGCACGACGAGGCCGTGCACGAGCAGGCGCGTCGCGGCCTCGTCCAGGGGCGGGCCCTCGTCGAGCAGGTGGTCCGCCAGGCGATCGCCGACGGGCACATCGACTCCGGTCGTGACCCGGCGACCGAGACCAACCTGCTCCTCGCCCTCACCGGCTTCACCCCCCTGATCGAACTCGACGTGATCGAGCCCCGGGACGCGTTGGCCGCGATCGACGCGCACCTGCACCGGCTGTTCAGCAGTACGTGACCCTCGCGATGGGACCGGCTCGGGCTCGCAAGAGTCGAGATTCGATGTGACAACTGCGACACGGCACGGTAGGACAACATCTCCGAGTTCTGGGTGACGCACGACGGTCGTGGTCGAAAGTGCTGCCACCAGGGACTTCGCCGCATCCGGGCCACAGCAGACCGAAGCACCCTCACCTTGAGATCAAGCGAAAGCCTTGCTCGTCAAGGTAAGCACGCCAGGATGAAAACCCCACTGCTTGACAAGGTCACCCCCACAGTTTATCCATTGGGCAGAGACTGATGGCGCCGTAGCTTCAACCATGGTCGCGTTCAGCTCACCGAGGGCGGAGGGCATGACTCGTGAGACCTTGTCAGGCAGTCGGCGGGGCGGTAGTCGACGGGTCGGGCCGTGGTTCTGTCGACGTCACCATCGAAGGCGATGGCAAAGGCATGACGCCTGCTGTGTCGTCAGACCGGGCCGGTACGTAGACGCCGAATACCCTGGCGGACCCTGTCGAGGTCCGGCACGAGCAAGCCGCCACCGCTGACTGGCGAGCGGGGGCGCGGGCAGGCCGAGCCGCGAGCAGTTCGACCGCGGTGGCACCGGTGATCAGGTTGCGTCGGCTGAGGACGTTGACCGGTCCACATCCTCGGCCGAGCTCCCTCGCCGCACCGGCAGCGACTCGTCGCGACGACAATTCCCACCACCGCGGGATCGACGGCGATCCCGGCGCTGACGCGGGCTGCCTGCTCATCCGAATCGGCAGGGGGTCGCGGGCAAGAGGCCCACCCGGCAGGGCACCGCTCGGATGGCGGGCGTCGGCCGGGCCACGGTGTCGCTGGTGCTCAACAACCGGACCGACTTGCAACGGAGCTCCACAGATGGCCCAGCAGCCTGACGAAGCCGACCGGATTTCCCCTGGTGCACCGGGGATCATACAGCGGAGCAACGAACTGGGTCGCTTGGTCAGCGCCCTCAACACCGCGGAGACGAGCATGCCCGCGGTGGTGCTGGTGGAGGGCACCACCGGGGCCGGCAAGACGACACTGCTGGGCGAGGTGGCGGATGTCGCCAGGGCGCGCGGGTTCCAAGTGGCCGGGGCCGTGACGTCCACTCTCGACAGGTTCATGTCGTTCTCCGTCGTTCGGCAGTTGTTCGAGGACCTCACCGCGGGGCCGGAGGCCTGCGCCGTGGAGTCGATCATCGGCGTGGACCCCGGCGCGGCCGACCGGTCAGGAGCGGACAGGTGGGCCGCGGCCGACTTCGACGGACTGGCGACCCACCAGACGTACTACGAGCTGTACCAGCTCGTGAGCGGACTCGCGGACCGCGGACCGGTTTGCTTCATCGTCGACGACCTGCAGTGGGCCGACGTCTCGTCGCTGCGGTGGCTCAACTACCTCATGCGGCGGGCGACCAAGCTGCCCCTCGCCGTCCTGCTCGGCTGCACGACCGGGGTGTACCCCGCGGATCCGCTCCAGATCGCGGAGATGCAGATCTACGCCACTCGGGTGCGGATCGGCGGTTTCACCACGGAAGACCTGTCGAGGTTCGCCGAACTGGTGCTCGGCCGTGCGCCCGAACCCGGGTTCACCGAAGCCTGCCACGCGGCGACAGGGGGAAATCCGCTGGCTCTTCGCCACCTGCTGTCGACGATGGCTGAGTCCTCCGCCCACCCCGGCGCAGCCGTGCCGGAGACCCCGGCCTCGTACGGAGTGCAGGAGCTGGGCGAGTCGGTGCTCGCCCGACTCCTCCGCGAGTCCGACCGACTGGTCCGGCTCGCCAGGACGATCGCGGTCGTGGAGCCCCCGGAACTCGGGCTCGCGGCCGAGGTGGCCGGGATGACGTTGCCCGACGCCGCCGACGGCGTTCGCCTGCTGGTGCGGATGGGGTTGATGACCGGCGCAGAAAAGCCCGCGTTCACCCACTCCGTGATCAAGGACGCGATCGCGAACTCGATCACCCGCGCGGCCAGGGACGGCCTCCACGCGCGAACCGCGGCAAGTCTGCACGCGTCCCGGGCGCGAGCGGCGTTCGTCGCACGGCACGTCCAGTGCACAACTTCGAAGCTCGGTGGGTGGGCTGCCGACGCGCTGTTGCAGGCAGCGGAGGAGTTGCTGGACGACGGTGACGCGACCACTGCCGCGAGCTTCCTCACCAGGGCACTGCACGAAGACGTGCCGAACGAGCTCAGGACGAAGCTGCTGATCAAGCTCGGTCACGCCGAATCGTTCTTCGACCCCCGCCTGGCGGCCACGCACCTCAAGCAGGCGTTGGAGAACGTCGAGGAGCCCGAGCTCCTCCTCGACGCCACATCGCTGCTGTCCCGAGCGCTGTACCTCGACGGGCGCTACGAGGAGGCGCGCGGGGCGTTGAGCGAGTCCATGGCCAGGATGTGCGCCTCCGCCCCGGAGTTCTCCGCTCAACTGCGCCTCGCGCTCCGCGTCACCCTGCCGACCGAGGAGTCCGAGGAGCACAACGTCGTCGCGGACCGCTTCCCCGTCGACTGGCGGCGCGGCGGGGCTCGTGGCCGCGGGCTGGCGGCGCTGATCGCGGAGGACCTGGGCAACCGGGGCGAAGACCTCACCACGTGCCGCGAGGCCGCCCTGGTCGCGTTGTCCGCGGGCGCGGTGTCGATCATGCAGGACCCGCAGCGGATGATGGCCGCCATCAACTCGCTGATCCGGACCAACGAGCTGGAGCTGGCCCTGCGGTACTCCAGTGAGGTGATCCTGGAAGCCCACCGCCGGAAACTCGACCTGGTCTTCGTCCTGGGGCACGCCCTGCGGTCGAGGGTGCACTTCCACCGCGGGGCACTGGCCCAATCGGTCGTCGACGCCAGGCTGGCACTGGCCAAGGCCCAGCAGATGGACCTGCACCGACACCACCCCGGTCACGTCTGGTCGGTGGACGCACTCCTGTCCGCACTGCTGCACCTCGGTGACGTCGAAGCGGCACGTGAGCTGGTCGAACCCATCGGCCGCGCGAGCCCGTTGCCGAGCAGTTGGCACCACACCAGCCTGCTGCACGGGCGCGGTCACCTCCGCATGCAGTCGGGAGACGGCGTCGGCGCACTCGCGGACCACCTGGAGTGCGGGCGACGACTGAAGTCGTGGGGTGCTCCCAGCCCCGCTGTGCTGCCGTGGCGGTCGTACGCGGCCGTTGCGCACCTCCACCTCGGTCAAGCACCGGAGGCGCTGGAACTGGCTTTCGAGGAGCTGGAGCTGGCGAAGAAGTGGACCTCGGCGCCGAGCCTGGCCCGCGCGCTGCTCACCGTCGGCATCGCCACCGGCGGCGCCGCGGCGCTGCCCTGGCTCGTGGAGGCCGACCACGTCCTGCGCGACGCACAGGCACTGCTGCTGCGCGCGACGGTCCTCGTCGAACTCGGGACGACGAGGTGGCACCACGGGCAGCGGGAACTCGCTCGGGAGGAGCTGGCCCAGGCGAAGGTCGCCGCCGAGCGGTGCGGATCTTCGCCGCTGCTCACCAAGCTCGCCGAGCTGCCGCCGGAGGCGGTGGGACGACCCGACGCCCCGCCTGCCACCGCTGTTCCCGCAGGCTCTCCATTGACACCGCGAGAGCACCGCGTGGCGAGCCTGGTCGCCGCGGGCGACTCGAACGACGAGGTCGCCCGCAAGTTGTCCGTGTCCCGGCGGGCTGTCGAGTTCCACCTCACGCACGTCTACCGCAAGCTCGGGATCCAGCGGCGCACGCAGTTGGCGGCAATGCTCTACTCGGGTGGCAACAGTGGGTAGGGAACGGCTCCCGTCACGCTGAACCCGCTCGGTGCAAACGACGCTAGTGACATCGGATCCGTCTGGTCAACCAGCCGTGCCAACCGGTGGAACCTCTCGCGTGTCGACCACCTGACCACAGCAGACCGGCGGTCCCGACCGTGCCTGCCCCGCGGGTCCCGTTGCCGCGAGTAGCAACCGGCGGCCCGCAGGTTCACCCTTTCGCCCTCAACCTTGTGGAACTCCGTAGTTACACAAAGCGACGCTCTTCATACGGTGGGATGGAACCTACAGGCGGAAGGAAGACCACCGTGATAACCAAGCGACACACCGCCTTGGAAGCCCCCGCTCCAGTGCCGCCCAGTCGAGACCCCGATCCTTCACGGCGCACCGCGGCCACGAAGGTGCTGTCCGTGCTCCAGGCCTTCGGCGCGTGCGACGGCGCGGCATCACTCACCGAGCTCACCCGTCGCGCCGACCTCCCGAAGTCCACTGTCCACCGCATGGTCGGCTTCCTGCGGGCCGAGGGCCTCGTCGAGATGGCGGGCAACAGGTTCCTCCTCACTCACAAGATCACCGAGCTGTCCACCGCCGTCCCCCTGGACATCTCCGACCACACCCGCGAACGGCTGTTCCCCGTTCTCGCGGACCTCTACGAGACCACCCGCGAGGCCGTCCAGCTCTCCGTCCTGTGCGGCACCAAAGCCCGCGTCGTCGAACGCCTGCACGGCAGGCAGTCGAGCAAGCTCGCGACGCGCCTGCGCGACCCGCTCCCCCTGCACTGCACCGCACCCGGGAAAATCCTCTTGGCAGGCGACCCGAGCCTGTTCCCCGTCCTGTGCGCCCAGGGGCTGGAGGCCCGCACCCCCGCCACCATCACCACCGCGGAGATGCTCCAGTCCGCGCTGACCGGCGTTCGCAAACACGGTGTCGCCTTCGACCGCAGCGAGTGGCTCCCGGGCTTCACCGGTGTCGCGGCACCCATTTGGGGACCCGGCCCGACCCTCGTCGGCACGATCTCCGTGTTCGGTCCCGTACACCGCCTCACCCCGGATGCCATCGCGCGCCGCGTCCACCACGCCGCCGAGACCGCGACCCGAGAGCTCCGTTCCACTCCTCCTTCCCCGGGCCACCGACTCACCGGGTGAACACGGGTGTTCAACGGCGCCAGCCGTTCACCACGTGTCGCAGGACACGTCGGGCCCGTGTCATCTCGTGGGACGAAGACGTGATCGGCCCGTGGGGCGTCGGTAGTTTCATCTCGGGAAGCCTCAACGTGGAGCGCCGAGTTGAAACCCCAGTGGTCAGCATGATCGCACAGTGCGGCCACGGCTTGAGATGACCCCACAGCACATCGGTCAACCGCGAACCGGAACTCCGACTGGCGCCTGTCCACCGGCATGCGCGATGCCCGTGGACCGAAAGGATTCGATCACATGACCGCGACCGCAGGCCCTCATGGGCGACAACTGTTCACACACGCCCGTGCCACGCAGGCGAAGCGGTTGACTGCCGTGGACGCGGAGCAGGGCATCTCGGCCTGCCGGCAGGCGATGCGCGACCTGCTGCGGCAGGAGTTGTTCGACCCGCGACTGCGTGACGACCTGCCCCTGCGGGGCTACATGGACTTGACCATCGACCGGATGAAAGCGATCTTCCGAGAAGGGTTGGTCGACAACGACATGTGGATGGGCAGGCCCCGGGAGCACGCGTTCCGGTCCATGTGCGACGTCATGGGCCTGACCGGCGCCTTCGACTTCGCGCTCACCTCGACCATCACCGATCACCTCATCGCGGGGAGCGCGCTGTTCAACCACGGCTCTCCCGAGCAGGTCGCCCGGTACCACGACGAAATCACGCGGATGCACCAGGTCTACGCTTTCTGCTGCACGGAGATCGGGGGCGGGACCAACCTGCGGGAGATCCGCACGACGGTGTCCTGGGACCGCGCGGAGCAGTGCTTCACACTCGACACCCCCACGGACGCCGCGTGCAAGTTCTGGATCGGGAACATCAAGCACGCCGCGACCGTCGGCATGGTGTTGGCCCGCCTCGTCATCGAGGGCGAAGACCTCGGCCACCACTGGTTCCGCGTCCCGCTGCGGAACGAGGAGAACGGTCCCCCTCTCCCGGGTATCACGATCCTCTCTTGCGACCCGAAGGGGGGCATCCAGGCCAACCAGGTCGGCGGTGCCCGCTTCACCGGGGTCCGGTTGCCCCGCGAGGCGTTGATGGGGCGATACTCGCGCGTCGATGAGGGCGGACGTTTTTCCAGCACCCTCCCCGATGCCGGTACCCGTTTCGTGAAGTCCATAGAGACCTTCGTCCAAGAACGCATCTTCCCGCTCAGCGCCGGGGCACGGGCCGCCGAACTCGCGGCCCACCTCACCTGGCGGTTCGCCGGTCACCGCGAGACCCGCAGCACGCCCAAGCGCAGGACCCTCCTGGACGAGCCGCTGTTCCTCGACCGCCTCTACCAGGTCCAACTGCGCTGCCTCGCGCTGCGGTTGCTGGAACGCGCCGTCGTCAGGGGTGTCGAACGCGACTGGCACACCGACCCCGCTCGCAAGAACACGCACCTCCTCACCGCGACCGGGAAGTGCGGTTCCTGGCTGGTCCTGGAAGTCCTGGCCGCGTGCCGTGAGATGTGCGGCTCGCAGGGCTTCCACGGCCACAACCAGATCGTCACCCTGCGGACCGACTTCGAGGTCAACGTGACCTTTGCGGGCGACAACTCCGTGATGGCCTACCAGGTGGCGCGCAGTGCCCTGGGTTCCGACCGGTTCGCCGAGTGTCCGCCTGTGACACTGCCCGAGCGGGTCGAGGGGGAACTGACCGAGGTGTGGCGCAGCCGTCCCGACGGGTCGTTCACCCACGCCGAGGCCGTCGTGCTCGTCCACGCCCGCATGCTCGACCTCATCCTGGACGAGCACGACGCCGACCCGCAGGTGCCGCAGCAGGTTCTGGACGACCTGGTGGCCGACTTCGCCGCGCACCGGCTGCGGGAACCGCACCGGCCCCTGTCGGCCGACAGGGAGAAGGTCGACCTCCTGGCCGAATTGCTCGCGCCCCTGCCGGAACTCGTCACCGCCCCCATGATCGACGACAGCTACCTGGCGGAGTTCACGTCTTCAGCGCGGGCGGTGGGCATGCCCATCCCGTTGCAGGGCAGGTGAGCCGCTGTGGCGATGCGTGTGCACGAAGAGACGCGGGCGGTGGGCGGTCTGCGATTCCACTTGCGGCGTGCCGGAGAGGGGCCGCTGATCCTCCTCCTCCACGGCTGGCCGCAGACCGGCCACGCCTGGCGCCACGTACTCCCCGCTCTCGCGCGGGATCACCTGGTGGTCGCGCCGGACCTGCGCGGGTACGGGGCGTCCAGCCGACCCCGGGGCGGGTACGACAAGCGGACCATGGCGGCCGACATGAGCGGACTCATGCACGAGCTGGGACACACGCAGGCCGTTGTGGTCGGGCACGACCGGGGCGCGCGCGTCGCCCACAGGTGGGGCCTGGATCGACCACACGAGATCAGCCGCCTGGTGCTGCTCAGTGTCGTACCGACGCGGGAGATGTGGCGGCACATGGACGCACGGGTCGGAACCGCGTACTGGCATTGGCTCTTCCACCTCGTTCCCGACCTCCCCGAGTTCCTCACCGAGGGAAAGGCCGGGGAATACGTCCGGTTCATGCTGGCCGCCGGGGCATTCCGGCACGAGGCGTTCACCGAGGCGGACCTGCGGCACTACGCGGAAACGTACGCCCGGCCCGGGGCGCTTCGCGCGAGCTTCGACGACTACCGGGCCGCTCGCCACGAGGACCTGAAAGCCGACGAGGCCGACGCCGCCGCGGGCCGCCGCCTGACGATGCCCGTGCAGGTGGCGTGGGGCGCCGAGGGGCTGGTGGGAACACTGCCCGTGCTCGACCTGTGGCGGGACTACGCCACCAGGGTCGAGGGCGCCCAGATCGCTTCCTGCGGGCACTTCCCGGCCGAGGAGCAACCAGACGTCCTGGTCGCGCGGATCCGGGCTCACCTCACCGACGACAAGGCTGTGGAGGGAAATTGAGGGCGCTGGTTGTCACCGAGGAGCGCGGGCTGCGTCTCGCGGAGGTCGAGGAACGCGAGCCCGCGCCCGGTTGGGTACGCGTGGACGTGGCGTTCTGCGCCATCTGCGGTTCCGACCTGCACCTGCGGGCCATGCCGCACGTCGTCCCGGCGGGCGCCGTGCTCGGACACGAGATCTCCGGGCACGTCGCTGCACCGGGCGGGGAGCGGTTGGCGGCGGGACAGGCCGTGGTGGTGTGGCCGAAGGCGGGCTGCGGTGCCTGCGACGGCTGCCGGGTGGGCGACAACCACCTGTGCGCCGTGCAGCCCTGGCAGTTGAGCTCCCTCGGCCTGGGCACACGCGCCGGTGGCTACGCCGAAAGCATCGTCGTCCCCGAGCACACGGTCTACCCGGTGCCGGACGGCGTTCCGCTGAAGCACGCCGCGCTGACGGAACCGCTGTCCTGCGCGGTCCACGCGGTCGACCGCTCCGGAGTTTCGGGGTCGGACACCGTCACGATCCTCGGCGGCGGCACGGTCGGCTTCCTGCTGGCACACGTGCTGCTGCTGCGGGGAGTCGAGGACGTGCGGGTGGTGGAACCGAACGCCGTGCGGCGCGCGCGCCTGGCCGCGACCGGGATCACCGCGGTGGACGTCGATGAACGCAACCCGGACGCGGACGTGGTGTTCGAGTGCGTGGGTTCGGTGACCGCGCTCTCGGAATCGGCCCGGCGCCTGCGGACAGGGGGGACGATCGTCGCACTCGGGGTGAACGAGCGGCCCACGGAACTGGACTCGGTCGCCCTGATCACCAAGGAGATCCGGATCGTGGGCAGCTTCGCCCAGAACAGGGGCGCGTTCGAGGCGGCCCTGGACCTCCTCGCGGGCGGCGACGTCCCGGTCGGGCGGATCATCACCGACGTCGTCCCGCTGGACGGCGGATCGGTCACAGCGATGATGGACGCCCTCACCGGACGGCCCGGGGACCACCAGGTGGTCATGATCGCGCCCGGCGGGTGACGTCGAACGGGGCAGGCCGCATAGCGACGACGGCCTTGCCGGAGGTGTCGCGCTCGAAGGGGGCCGGGCGCGGCACCATCAGCGCTGTCCGGCGGCGCGTTCGACCAACGTGGTGACTCGGTGATCCACCATGCGGCGCATGACCAGGGAGGTGGTGGTCCGCTCCACGCCGTCGATCGCGAGAACCAGACCGGCGATGCGGTAGAGGTCGTCGGCGTCCCGGGCGACGGCGTGGACCAGCAGGTCGCTCTCGCCGCTCATGCCCAGCACCTCGACGACTTCCGGCACCCCGGCCAGTGCCTCGCCGACCGGATCGAGCTTGCGCTGTTCGACCACGACGCTGAGGTACGCGGTCAGCGGGTAGCCGAGCGCCGCGGGATCGATCCGTCGCTCCAGGTTGCCCAGCACGCCGCTGTCCTCCAGCCGGGACAGCCGGGCCTGCACGGTGTTGCGGGACAGCCCGGCGCGCTCGGCGAGCGCCAGCGCCGTGCCGCGCGGGTTCTCCGCCAGCGCCAGCAGCAGCCGTGCGTCGATGGCGTCGACCCGAACCGGTTTCCCACCTTCCTGCTCGTCTTGCTCGCCCGTGTGCATCATGCTCGTCCTCCCGTGACCGGAGACCGCTGGCGTGTGCGAAATGCACACCCCGGTGAGGTTCTCTTGTGCGGTGAGATTACACATGGTGTGCTGAGCAAACATGTTGCACGAGAAGGAGTCGACGATGTCCGCACCATCGGCGCCCGCTGCCCCCACCCGCACCGAGGAGCGGCTCGCCGTGCTCGGCGAGATCGAGCAGCGCGTGCGGTGGCTCGCGACGGCGATCGTCGACCACGCGAACCGGGTGCGCCCGAACCCGACCGGTCTGAAGGTCGGCGGGCACCAGGCGTCGTCGGCGTCGATGACCACGCTGATGACCGCGCTCTGGTTCGAGCACCTGCGGGCGGGCGACCGGGTCTCGGTCAAGCCGCACGCCTCACCGGTGCTGCACGCGATCAACTACCTCCTGGGCGAGCTGGACGAGGAGTACCTGACCACCCTCCGGGCCTTCGGCGGACTCCAGGCCTACCCGTCGCGCTCGAAGGACCCCGACCCGGTCGACTACTCGACGGGATCGGTCGGCATCGGCGCCACCGCCCCCATCTGGGGTGCGCTCGCCCGCCGCTACGTCGGCGCGCTGGGCGGGCAGGCGGGCACGGGCAGGCAGTACTCGCTGGTCGGCGACGCGGAACTGGACGAGGGCGCGGTGTGGGAGGCCCTCATGGACCCGGTGGTCGCCGAACTGGGGGAGGTCGTCTGGATCGTCGACCTGAACCGGCAGAGCCTGGACCGGGTGGTGCCCAACATCGGCAGCACCCGGCTGCGGGGGATGTTCGACGCCGCGGGGTGGCAGGTGCTCACCGTGAAGTACGGGCGGCTGCTGGAGGAGCTGTTCGCACGCGATGGCGGGGACGCGCTGCGGCGGCGGATCGACGAGATGAGCAACCCGGAGTACCAGCGGCTGCTCCGGTGCACGCCCGCGCAGCTTCGGGACCGCTTGCCGGACACGCCGGAGCTGGCCCGCCTGGTGACCTCTGTGGACGACGACACGCTGCGCGCCGCGGTCCGCAACCTCGGCGGGCACGACATGCGGGCGGTCGGTGACGCGTTCGCCCGCATCGACGACACCCGCCCGACGGTGATCTTCGCCTACACCGTCAAGGGATTCGGGCTGGCCAGTGAAGGGCACCCGCACAACCACTCGTCACTGCTGACCGCCGAGCAGTTCGCCGAGCTGGCCACCCGTTCCGGGATGTCGGTCGAGGCGCCGTGGCAGCGGTTCGATGCGGGCACCGCGGCCGGGCGCGTGTGCGCCGCGACGGCCGAGCGGCTGCGCAGGCAGCCCGTGCCCCCGACCGCTGTTCCGCCGCTGCCCACGGACATCGGCCGCACCCCGTCCGGGCGGGCGACCACGCAGGCCGCGCTCGGCCGCACGCTGCTCGACCTGATCCGCGAGGCCCCGGAGGCCGCGCGCCGGGTGGTCACGCTGTGCCCGGACGTCAGCTCGTCGACCAACCTCGGCGGCTGGGTGAACAAGGTCGGGGTCTGGTCGCCGGACGAGCGGCGCGACTGGTTCGACGACGACCCGGAGACGCTCCTGCACTGGCGGGAGCACCCGACCGGGCAGCACCTGGAGCTCGGTATCGCGGAGGGCAACCTGGTCGGTGCGCTCGGCGAGCTCGGTGCCACCTGGTCGCGGTGGGGGCAGCCGCTGCTGCCGATCGGGGTGCTCTACGACCCGTTCGTCGAACGCGCACTGGAGCCGTGGTCGTTCGGGATCTACGCGGGCGGGCAGTCGATCCTGGTCGGCACGCCGTCGGGTGTGTCGCTGGCGCCCGAGGGCGGCGCGCACCAGTCGATCACCACCCCCTCGGTGGGGCTGGAGCAGCCCGGCTGCACCTCCTACGAGCCCGCCTTCGCGATCGAGGTCGAGTGGACCCTGCTGGCCTCGCTCGCGCGGCTGGGCCGCCCGGACGGCACCAGTGCCTACCTGCGGCTGTCCACCCGGCCGGTGGACCAGACCCTGGCCGCGGTGCCCGCGGACGCGGCCGCCCGGGAGCGGCGGCGCAAGCAGGTCGTGGCCGGTGCCTACCCGCTGCGGCGGGCCTCCGGAACGCCCGCGCTGACGATCGCCGCCATGGGGGCACTGGTCCCGGAGGCACTGGCCGCGGCGCAGCGGCTGGAGTCGATGGGCACCGCGGTCGACGTGGTCGTCGTGACTAGCCCGGGGCTGCTGTTCGACGCCGTGCGGGCCCGCTCGGGCCACGGCCACGCCGACACCGGGGTGCTCGGCGCGGCTTTCCCCGCCCACCGGGCGGCGCCCCTGGTCACCCTCCTCGACGGCCACCCGCACACGCTGGCGTTCCTCGCGGGCATCAACCAGGTCCGCGCCACCCACCTCGGCGTGACCCGCTTCGGCCAGTCCGGCGACCTGGAGAGCGTGTACCGGTACCACGGCATCGACGCGGACTCCGTCGTCGCCGCTGGCCTCGACCTGGTGTGACGGTCCTGGCGCATCGGTCACCCTGCCGTGGCAGGCGAGCCGGTCGCGGCGACTGCTCAGGGAGCGTCCGGCACCCCGAGCCGACAGCCGTGGGAGGCGTCAGCGGCCATCACGACGGGGCGGCGCCACGGGACGCGCGGAGGACGCGGCGGGGGTGGTAGTCGTGCTGGGCGTTGGCCAGTCTGCTGACGCCGCCGTCGGTGAGGACCCGGCGAACGGCGAAAGCCAACGGCGCCCGGCTCCCCACCGCGTACAGCGACCGGGGCCGGTCGGACTCGACGGCCCTGACGATCGTGGCGGCCACCTTCTCGGGAGGGATGCCACGCGACTCACGCCGGTCGAGTGCGGACAGCACGGTGTCGAAAGCCGACCGGTACGGCGACGACTGCGCCAGGTACTTCGTCCTCCGCTGGCTGAGCCCCGTGTTGATGGAGCCGGGTTCGACCGTGGTCAACGAGACCCCGTACGGCTGGAGTTCGGCACGGGCCGCGGAGGTGAACCCCCGGAGAGCGGCCTTCGACGCGACGTAGGAGGACCGGAAGGCGACGGGGAAGCTCGCCAACATCGATCCCACCATCACGACCCGCCCGAACCGGTTCGCGCGCATTTCGGGCAGTACCAACTGCATGAGCTGCACCGGGCCCAGGACGTTGACCGTGAACAGGCGCTCGATCGCCGCTGCCGGGATTTCCTCGATCGGCCCGCACTGGCTCTCGCCAGCGTTGTTCACCAGGACGTCGACCTTGCCGACGGCTACGAGGCACGCCCGCATGCTGTCCGGGTCCCCGACTTCGAGCGGGAGGTACTCGACGTTCGGGATGCGGTCACCAGCCGCGATCTTGCCGGGATCCCGACTGGTGCCCACGACGCGATAACCCCTGTCCGCGAGCAGTTGGGCGGTGGAACGGCCGATGCCTGACGAAGCGCCGGTGACGAGGGCGGTCCTCGGGGTCATGGTTCAGTCATTCCGATCGTGCGTGGGGGAGTCCGAGAGCGTTGCGCGAGGTGGCCTGTCGGTGACCACGGCTGCCCGGACTCACCCGGTGCCCGGGCAGCGGCCGGTGCTCACAGGGTCTTGAAGGTGATCGCGCGCTTGTTGGCCCGGGGCTTGGTCCCGGGCCGCGTCCCGGCTCCGAGTCGGAGCAGTTCGGTCGCGCTGGTTCCCGCGCGGAGCCGTTCGAGCAGGTAGTCCGGATCGGTGTTGATCCCGATGGGGTTCTCGGCGAACTCCGGCGTGGCGAAGAACTCGGCCGTGGCCTCGGCGGTGGGGAAGTTCTCGGTCTGGAACTCCAGCCTGGTGCCGTCGGGGTCCTCGTAGTAGAACGACGTCGTCGGTCCGTGGTTGATCGACCACACCGGCGTGATCCCCATCTTCTTGAGGCGCTCGTAGTTCAGGAGCAGGGGTTCCAGCGAGTCGTACGTGAGTGCGAGGTGGTCGATCCCGTAGACCTTGCGCCGGAAGCGGCTGAACGGGAAGAGCAGCCGGAGGAACCGCGGGACCTTGATCAGCGCGAGGCGATGGCTTTCGTGGTCCCAGGTCAGGAACGCGATCTGCTTGTCCTCGTGGACGACACTGGCTCCGAACACACGTCCGTACCAGTCGATCATCTCGCGTGGACGGGCCGTCTTGATGACCCAGTGCGCGAGGGACTGGGGTGGCTGGGGGACTGATGTCGGCGTGGGGGCGCTGTGCTGTTCCATGGTCCTACACCTCCTGGGAGGTTGTGATGGTCGTGTTCTGCACACCGAGGTCAATCGAGCCACTGCTGTTGCGGATCGATGCGGAGATGGTGTCGCCGGGGGCGAGGTAGGGCTTGTCGAGGTTGCGCCGGATGAAGGCCGACCACATCTTCCGCTCCGGGAGCAGGGCCGTCGCCAGCCTGCGGACGATCGCGGGCGGTGAGGTTGCGGTGCAGCCGTGGGGTGTTCCGGTGAGCACCACGTCGCCGGGGCTCAGGTTGCAGAAGGTGCTCAGTTCGGTCAGGGTCTCGGCGGGCCGGTACAGCATGTTCGCCGTGTTGTCCCGCTGCCGGGTGACCCCGTTGACGTCGAGGCGGAGGTCGAGGTCGTCGATGAGGGGGACGGTGTCCTCGTCGAGGACGCCCAGGAACGGGCCGATGGGGCAGAACCCGCGGTAGCTCTTCCCCTTGAGGAACTGTCCCTGCGGCAGTTGGACGTCGCGGGCCGACAGGTCGTTCGCGATCGTGATCGCGAAGAGGTAGTCGTGCAGGTTCGCGTCGGTGATGGTGACCGGCCGGGTGATCGCTTTCTTGATCACGAGGGCCAGCTCGATCTCGAAGTCGAGGAGCCGGACGTGGGCCGGGCGGACCACCGGCGTGTCGGGGCCGGTCACCGACGCGTCCGTCTTGTCGAAGAACAGGTTGAACTCGCGGTTGTCGGGGTCCATGCCGGATTCGATGGCGTGCTGCCGGTAGTTCGCGCCCTGGCACAGGACCCGGCACGGGGTGGTGACCGGCGAGAGCAGGTCGACGTCGCCGACCGCGTGGACCGGCGTCGCGTCGCGGGCCGCCAGCCAGTCCGCCTGTCCGTTCTGGATCAGTTCCCCGGTGCTGGAATACGCACCGGACAGCGGGCTGATCATGCCGTCGGCGACAACACCCCACTCCCGGTGACCTGCGACGCGATAGTGGGTCAGGTAGAGCATGAAGTCCCGCTCCCTTCAGGTCTCACCCGCCTGGCCGAAGTGTGGTGAGCGACCCCGCCCGGCGAGACGGCCGGTCCCGGCGTGGCCGACCGGGTGGTCACACCGTCGGACGCCGAAGCACCTCGTCGAAGGATAGGCAGAACGTTGAATGCAAGTCAATGACTACGGCTCAACCGGTTGGTCCTGCGAGCGTGCCGGTTGGGCCGCGCTGTCGACGAGCAGGTCGAGCGCGGCGCTGGTCTCGATGGTCGGGTCGATGACCGAGGCCGAGCGCACCGCCGACACGATGAGCTGCAGCAGGGCCTCGACCATCACCTCGACCGTGAAGTCGTGCTCGGAGTCGAGCCACTGGACGGTCGCCTCGTCGAGCGCCGCGACCGCGGCCCTTCCCATGAGCTTCAGGGCGGCGTTCTCCGCGTCCAGCCCGAGGAACTGCGCGGCCGCCTTGAGGGCGTCCCACCTCGCGGCCTCGAACACCTCCCGTGCGGCGGGGTCGGTCGCGCGGCCTCCCAGTATCAGTCGACGCGCCAGGCCGCGGTGGTGTGCGAGGTAGCGGAGGTGGGCGGCGAGAGCGGCGCGGAGCTGCGAGCCTGGATTCGCGTCGTCGGAGGGGGTGAAGGACACGCGCATCTGTTCGGCTGTCTCGTGCATCACCTGCAGGTACAGGTTGTGCTTGCTGCCGAAGTAGTGGAAGGGCAACCCGTGTGCGACACCGGCCCGGGCGGCGATCTCGCCGACCTGCACGTCGCCGTACTCGTGTTCGGCGAAGAGGTCGGCCGCGGCGGCGAGGATGCGCCTGCGGGTCTCCAACGCCTGTGCCGCTCGCGTGGTCGCGGCTTCACGTGGCTTTCGTGGCGAGGACATGCTGGCTCTTCTCGGAGGCTCGGGGGACTGGCGGTGGGGCACGCACGGTATGCGGTCGATTGTCGCCGATGTCAGGACGGGCGGGGAAACCGGAACGAGTTGACAGCAAGTCATTGATTTGAACTCAACGAGTCAGTAGCGTGGCCCTCGCCAAGCGGATCGAGACTGGACCGAGGAGGGCGAGTGATGGCGGAAACCCGGACGGGCCATCCGGCCGCGTCGTCGCCGACAACCGATCCGACGCAGCTCAGGCGGGCCTTCGCGCTGGTCCCGAGCGGAGTCGCGGCGGTGTGCGCCCAGGTCGGGACCACTGCGACGGGGATGTTGGTCAGCTCGTGCACCTCGGTGTCGCTCGACCCGGCGATGTTGTCGATCTGCATCCAGTCGTCGTCACGGACGTGGGCGAGCCTGCGGACCTCCGGGGAAGTGGGAGTCAGTTTCCTCAGCGACTCCCAGGACCGGTTGTGCGCCCGGTTCGCCGGTGCCGGACCGGAGCGGCTCGCGGGCACCGACATCGTGGTGACGGACCAGGGAGCTGTTCTCGTACCCGATGCCGTCGCCTGGTTCACCTGCTCGATCCGCGACGAGATCCCCGCAGGCGACCACGTGATCGTTCTCCTGGGCATCGAGAGTTACGGGACACGCCCCGGCCTCAGCCCGTTGATCTTCCACCGATCCGCGTTCACCCGCCTCCCCCGCTGATCGCACTGTTCACTCCTCCCAGGAAAAGGAAAGAAGATGGCAGCTCCGCAAGCGCAACCCCCGACCACCATGGACGAGGTCCGCGCACAGGTCACGTCGCTGCTGCCCATGATCAAGAAGCACGCCGCGGAAAACGAGCGGGAGCGGAAGATCGCACCCGAGGTCATCGAAGCACTCAGGGCAGCGGGTGCGTTCCGGATCGCGTCGCCCCGGCGGCACGGGGGGTTGGAGGCCGGCCTCCGGTCGATGATGGAACTGTCCGCTCTCATCGCGGAGGCCGATGGCGGTACCTCGTGGGTCGTCACGCTGTCGAACGTCAACGCGTGGGCGACGGGCATCTACCCCAAGGAGACCGTGGACGAGATCTACGCCGAGGGCCCGGACCGGGTCCTCGGTGGTGTGATCGCGCCGTCGGCGACCGCCCGCCGGGTTCCCGGCGGCTACC
Source organism: Actinokineospora sp. PR83 (assembly GCF_021056305.1). Classification (NCBI taxonomy): domain Bacteria; kingdom Bacillati; phylum Actinomycetota; class Actinomycetes; order Pseudonocardiales; family Pseudonocardiaceae; genus Actinokineospora; species Actinokineospora sp. PR83. The sequence goes on along the minus strand of NZ_JAJCXD010000093.1, from coordinate 38,603 downwards.
GGGTGAGCGGGAAGTGGCCGTACGCCTCGGCCAGTCTGCACGCCGACTGGTGCGCGGGCGGGGTGTGGGTCGAGGACGAGGACGGCGAGGTGGAAGACCAGGGGCTGGTGATGATCCCGCGCGGCGAACTCGAGGTCGAGGACACCTGGTACGTCGCGGGTATGCGGTCGTCGGGGAGCAATACCGCTGTCGCCAAGGAGGTGTTCGTCCCGGAACACCGACTGGTCTCACTCCTCCCCGTGTCATCCGGCAGTTACCTGGCCGAGCACCCCGACTCGGCGTTCTACCGCTCGGCGTACGGACCGATGCTGGTTCTCGTCCTGGTCGGCCCCCAGTTGGGACTGGGCAGGGCGGCGCTGGACATCGCCGTGTCGAAAGCCTCCCAGAAGGCGCTGGCCTACACCAACATCGAGCGGCAGAGCGATTCGGTCGCGTTCCAGCTCATGGTCGCCGAAGCGGCGACCAAGATCGACACAGCCCACCTGCACGCCTTCCGGGCCGCCGACGACGTCATCCGCTACGCGGAGGCAGGGGTGTTCCCGGAGTTCGACGCCCGTGCGCGGATGCGGGCGGACTCGGCCGTCGCGCTGCGCAGCATCACCGGCGCCATCGACATCCTGCTGGACGCGTGCGGGGCGTCCAGCTTCGCCGAGGTCAACCCCCTGCAGAGGATCTGGCGCGACTCGAACGTGGGCGCCCGGCACGCGGTGATACTCCCGCAGGTGTCGATGGAAACGTACGGCAAGGCGCTGCTCAGCCGGACCGATCACATCACTTCCATCATCTGACGACCCCTGAGCGCACCGCGCGTTCGCCGCTGGAACTGAGAGGCAAGCTCCGAACATGCCCGAGATCACCATAACTCGCGACATCGACGCACCGCAGGCGGATGTGTGGGCGCTCGTGGCGAACCCGTCGCGTTTTGCGGACTGGAACACGTTGCACACCAGGTGGGTGACGCCACCGCCCGACGCCTTGGCGGTGGGCATGGTCATCACCGAGGTCGTCACCATCAAGGGCGTTGTGGACACGATCACCTTCACCACCGAAGAGCTCACGCCACCCCGGCAGGTCGGCCTCTCCGGTTCCGGCAGCACCGGCTCGACGGTCAGCCTCGTCTTCACCGTGGAGGAACTCCCGGACGGTCGTTCGACGGTCTCGTTGTACATCAAGTTCGAGAGCCCGTTGCTGTTCGGACCGCTCAACAAGGTCATCGAGCGAGCGTTCCGCAAGCAGCTCGAAGCCTCGCTCCAACGTCTTTCCTCGGCTTTCGAATGACGGAGGACCCCGGTGGGCCCGCGCGGGCGGACCCACCGGGATCCGCTCAGTGGCGGATGTGGGCCGCGGCGCGCACGGTTCCCGGGTCCAGTGCGTCGTTGGTGTAGGCGGTGCGCATCAGCTCCTCCATGTCGGCCAGCACCGGCTGCCGGGGGTTGGCCGGAGCGCACTGGTCGTCGAACGCGTTGAGCGCCTGCTGCGGCAACGAGTCCATGAACGGTGCCTCGGGCACACCCGCGTCCGCGAACGAGGCGGGCAGCCCGACGGCCGAGCGCAGCCGTTCGATCGCGGCGGCGTAGGAGCCCACCCCCTCCTCGGGCGTGGCGGCGGGCAGTCCGAGGGTCCTGGCGATGTGCTGGAAGCGCTCCGGTGCCCGGTAGTTCTCGTACTTGGGCCAGCCGGTGAGCTTCGACGGGGGCAGGCCGTTGTAGCGGATCACGTGTGGCAGCAGCAGTGCGTTGGTCCGCCCGTGTGCCAGGCCGAAGGTCGCGCCGAGCGTGTGCGACATGGCGTGCACGATGCCCAGGAAGGCGCTGCCGAAGGCCATGCCCGCGATCGTGGCCGCGTTGTGCATGGCCTCCCGTGCCTTCTCCGTCCCGAGCAGCACGGAGTCCTGGAGGTTCTCGAAGACCAGTTTGATCGCCTGCAGGCACAGCCCGTCGGTGAAGTCGTTGCTGTAGACCGAGACGTAGGCTTCGGTGGCGTGGGTGAGCGCGTCGAAACCGGAGTCCGCCGCGAGCCCCGCCGGGAGCGAACGCACGAGCACCGGATCGACGATGGCCACGCTCGGGGTCAGCGCGTAGTCCGCCAGCGGGTACTTGCGGCCCGTCTCCCGGTCGGTGACCACCGCGAACGGGGTGACCTCCGACCCGCTGCCCGAGGTCGTCGGCACGCACACGAGCTTGGCCCGCTCCGGTTCGGGGAAGCGGTAGAGGCGCTTGCGGATGTCGGCGAACCGCCCCTTCGCCTCGGCGAAGTCGACCTCGGGGTGCTCGTACCACAGCCACATGAGCTTGCCCGCGTCCAACGAGGACCCACCACCGACGGCCACGATGGTGTCCGGCTGGAACTCGCGCATCATCTCCGCGCCGCGCTGCACCGTCTGCAACGACGGTTCCGGCTCGACGAAGTCGATAAGCTGCACGGCCACCGGCTCGGAGCGGCCCGCCAGCACGGACCGCACCTTGTCCGCGTAGCCGAGCTTGGCCACCGTGCGACCGGTCACGATGCTCACCCGGTGCACCCCGGCCATCTCGCCGAGGTAGCGGATCGAGCCCGGCTCGAAGTAGATCTTCGGCGGCACCTTGAACCACTGGATGTTGTTGTTCCGGCGGGCGATGCGGCGGATGTTGAGCAGGTTCGCCGCGGTCACGTTGCCGGAGACCGAGTTGCCGCCGTAGCTGCCGCAGCCGAGGGTCATCGAGGGGAGGAAGGCGTTGTAGAGGTCGCCGATGCCGCCCTGCGCGGCCGGTGAGTTCCACACCACCCGCACGGCCTTGACGCCGTTGCCGAAGTCCCCGGCCAGGCGCTCGTCGGCGGTGTGCACGACCGCCGTGTGGCCCCGGCCGTGGAACTCGACGACCTCCGAGGCCCGCCTGATGCCCTCACCGGCATCGGCCACGCGCAGCACCGCCACGACCGGGCACGGCTTCTCCCTGGTCAGCGGTTCGCCCGGGCCGATGTCGTCGACCTGGGCGAGCAGGAGCGTGGTGTGCTCGGGGACGCTGAACCCGGCGCGTTCGGCGATCCAGTGCGCCGAGCGGCCGGAGGCGACCGGGTTGACCGACACCTTGCCGTCCCTGCGCGCGTCGGGCCCGAACAGGAAGTCCTCCAGTGCGCGCTTCTCGTGCGCGGAGACGACGTGCGCGTGTCGTGCGCGCAGGTTGTCCACGGCCTGGTCCCACACCTGGGCGTCGATGAGCAGGGTCTGCTCGGCGGCGCACGTCATGCCGTTGTCGAAGCTCTTGGAGAGGACGATGTCGTGCGCGGCGCGGGCCAGGTCGGCGTCGGCGGCGATGAAGGCGGGCACGTTGCCCGCTCCCACGCCGATCGCGGGCTTGCCCGCCGAGTGCGCGGCGCGCACGACGTCGTTGCCGCCGGTGGCCAGCACGAGCGAGACGCCGTCGTGGTGCATCAACGCCCGGGTGATCGCCCGCCTGGGCGTGTCCACCCACTGCACGCAGTGGGCGGGCGCACCCGCCGCGACGGCGGCGTCGCGCACGACGCGGGCCGCCTCGGCGCCGCAGCCGGGGGCCAGGTGGTGGAAGGCGAAGATGATCGGGTTCCTGGTCTTGAGCGCGATCAGGGCCTTGAACACGACGGTCGAGGTCGGGTTGGTCACGGGCGTGATCGCGCACACCACACCGACGGGTTCGGCGATCTCGACCAGGCCGGTGAGCTCGTCGCGGCGGACCTCCCCCGCGGTCCGCAGGCCGGTCATGCTGTTGGTGACGTGTTCGGCCGCGAAGAGGTTCTTCACCGCCTTGTCCTCGACGACCCCGCGCTCCGTCTCGGCCACCGCCATCACGGCGAGGTCCAGGTGCCTGGCCGCGGCGGCGCGTGCCGCCTTCGCCACGATGTGGTCGACCTGCTCCTGCCCGAGAGCGTGGAACGCCTCCAGCGCTTCCAGCGCGCCGCGGACCAGACCGTCCACGAGGGGTTCCACGTCCTCCTCCCGCCCGGGGGCGGGCGGCAGCGGACGGTGGGTGACCGGGCCGAGGGAGGCGGCGAGGTCGCCGACGGTGCGGTGCTCGTAGAACACCTCCAACTCCAGAGCGCCGAAGTGCGCCTGCAACGCGACCGCGGCCTCGACCAACGCCAGTGACGAGGCACTGAGGTCGGCCAGCGCGCTGTCGGCCGTCAACGACCCCTGCGGCAGTGCGAGCACGTCGGTCAGCGCGTCGACCACGATGTCGAGGGCGTCGCGCCGGTCGACGCCCGCGGCCTCGCCGAGTTGGCGTGCGCCGGTCGGGTTCTCGGCCAGCGCGACGAGCGTGCTCAGGCGCGGTCCCGCGTCGGCCACCGCGGCCGTGGGAGCAGCCGGAGCGTCGTCGGTCGCGGCAGCCGACTCCGGGTCGAAGCGGACCTCGGCGGCCTGTTCCGCCGTCAGCAGGTAATCCGTGCCACCGGCCGCCTGCACTGCGTCGGCGACGCTGTCGAGGAAGCGCCGCGCGGGTTCGTTCTTGGTCGTGGGCACGTAGGGAATGCGGATCTTCGTGGACGTGTCCGACCCGAGGGCCGCCAGGACCTGGTGCTCCACGCCCCTCCCGAGCACCCGGCAACTGAGCAGGAACGTGTCGACGACCAGCTCGTCGGCGTCCTGCCTGCTGATCACCGCGCCCACCACGCCGTGGTCACCGAAGCGGTCGGTGGCGCGCACGACCCGACAGCGCACGCCCGGTTCCGCCAGCAGGGCGCGGAGCTCGTTCTCCTGCCTGCGCACAGTGCTGGAGTTGAACTGGTTGGTGCGCTGGGTCATCTGCGCGACACGGCGCAGGTCCGCCTCCGCCGCGGGCGAGATGTCCACGACCAGGTCCAGGCCCGCGATGAAGTCGGCGAAGGTCAGCGAGGACCGGCGGAGTTCACCGCGATCTCGGTTGGCGTCGTAGGCGGCTGCGCGACCGCGGTCCTCGTCGGTCACCACCAGGCGGTCGAAAGCCCACACGCGGTCCAGGAACGGCTTGATGGCCTCCTGCTCGGCGGGCACGGTGAGCGCCAGCACACCGGGGCACCCGGCGCGGACCTGGGCGACCTCGACCGGGTTGTCGTCGAGGAAGACGAAGCTGTCCAGGCCGAGGTTCAGCTCCGCCGCCAGCCGCGACAGGCCGAGGGGCTTGGGGTCCCACCCGATCGCCCGTGCCGCGACGTGTTCGGAGCGCAGCGGGAAGTCGGAGCGGACGCGGAAGACCTGGGCCACCGTCTCCGGGTCGTTCTTGCTGGCCAGAGCGAGCAACACGCCCTGTTCGCGCAGGGCGACGGCCCACTCCTGCAGGTGGCGGTGACCGTCGGTGAGGCGGACCCCGCCAGGGCCGTCCTCGCCCGCCACGCCCGCCCACACCGTGTTGTCGCAGTCGAGGACGAGCACCTTGAACGGCCGGGCGAGCAGGGCGTGCACCGACCGGGCGATCCCCGTGGCCAGGGCGTCGTAGCCCGCCGGGGTGTAGGCGAGGTGCGCCATGCGGTAGCGGGCCTCGTCGTGCACGTCGCCGGGGTCGGTGCCACCGTGCCAGTCCTCGGCGCCGAGGAGGTGCACCCCCGGGGTGTCGCGCAGGTCGTCGAAGAGCCTCTGCCTGCGCGGGTCCACGCCGGTGGCAGACGGGCTGGGGCAAACGCGGAGCAGCAGCGGGACGCGCGCCCGAGCGGTGAACGACCGCACGGCCGCGGCCAGCTCGCGCAGGTTGCGCTCGGTCTCCGCGGCGGGCCAGTCGTCGAAGCGCACCAGCACCACCGCACATCCTGACCGCGCGGAGCCGAGGGTGCTCGCGGGATCGAGCAACTCCTGGAACACCTGGCCGAACGGCGCGAGCACCGGGCGCAGTCCGAACCCGAGGTCGCGGCACCACGCGGTGACGGGCTCCGCCAGCGGGTCGGTGGTGAAGGTCGCGGCGATGGCGAGCACGGCGGCGTCCGCCGTCGCCTCGGGGTCCGCCGCCGTCGGCGGCTCGGCTCCGGGTGCGAAGGACTCCAGCACCTCGACCCGGCCCGCGCTCACCCGATCGAGCCCGGCCACCGAGGCCGCGGCGACCCCCTCGACGGCGAGCCCGTCGACGACCCCGCGCACCGTCGGTGAGAACCCCGTGTCCATCCTCGGCGGGCGCAGGACGAGCCCGCCGAGGCCGGGGTGCTCGGTGATCGTCGCGCGCAGCAGCTCCTCGCAGCGGCGCTTCGCCTCGACGTAGTGCTGCCAGGTCGGCGCGGCGCCGGAGACCACGTCACTGGACACGAGTACGACCCGGCCCCCGGCGACCGACAGCGGCTCACCCAGGGCGGCCAGCGGTGCGGACACCGCGGTGACGGCCGAGGTGACGTACTCGGCGGCGCGGTCGGCGGTGTCCGACCCCGGCAACAGCGGCTGGAAGCTCGGGAACGCGTTGAGCACCAGGAGGTCCAGCCTGCCCTCGCGGGCCAGCACGTGCTCGCGCAGCCGCACGCACTGGGCGGGATCGGACGCGTCCGAACGCACCGCGTGCACGCGGTCAGCAGCCGCCCCGAGACCGGCCAACAGCTCCGGCGGAAAGCCCGGGTCCCGGCGGTGGGTGACGTACACGTGCGCACCGCGCAGGGCCAGGGCGGCGGCGAACGCGGCACCGAAGCCGCGACTGCCACCGGTGAGCACGGCGACCTCGCCCTCCAGCACGACGTCCTCCAGCCCGGCGAGGTGGCCCGCGAGGGCGGCGGCGAGGGCGCGCGCGTCGGGTTCGGCCGGGACGGCCCTGGCGACAACGGCCAAATCGACGCGCCCCAGACTGGGCAGCGCACCGCCGAACCGCACCATGTCGCGGCGCTCGTCCACGGCCGCGACCCGGATCGAGCCGTCACCGACCGCGGCCGGGTCGAACTCGACGGTCATGGAGGAGATGAGCGACTGCCGTCCGGGGACCTCCATGCCCGCCAGGTAACTCGCCCAGCCGAGCAGCCGTGCGACCTCTTCGCGCACACCGCTGCCGATGCGGTCGAGCAGGTCCGCGAAGTCACCGCGATCGCTGCGGTAGGAAACGGGGATGCTCTGCCCGACGTGGAGTTCTGCGGGCACGCGGTCGGCGGCGTGCTGCCTGCGCTCTCCGGACCCCACGCGCACCGCGCCCACCTCGGCGCTGCCCGTGTCACCCGACTCGACGTCGATGGTCGCGACCGGCTGCCCGCCGTCCGACACTTCCAGCCGGACATCCCCGTTCTCGGCACGTCCCACGTCCAGCGAGTACGACTGCCCCGAGTAGACGGCGGTGTGGAAGCGCGCTCGGACCCGTCGCACCACCGCGGCGTCCTCGGTGGACAGGCCCGCCAGTGCGTGGAGGACGGTGAGCGCGCCTTGCGCCACCTCCGCGCCGAATCCGCTCCTGGACGCGTAGTCCGCATCCACGTGCAACGGGTTGAGATCGCCGCTCGATTGAGCGAACCGGCTGAGATCGTGTGGAACGACATGTACTGAGAGCACCGGGGACTCCGTTTCGACGCGCCTGTGAACGGGCAGAACGGGACTGGAAACCACGCTAATGGCGTCGGAGCAGAACCAGAAGCCCGCGTTCCAACCCTTGGGTCGGGCGGCAGAATTCGTAAGCGAAGTCTCGAATGCGACGCGGCCTTGCCGACGTGTGCGAGCTGGTATTTCGCTGCACGTCACTCGCCCATCACTTTTCTGCACCGTGTCGGGCGCGGGTGGGTGCGTCAACCCGCCCGGCGACGGCCGCCCGCGCCACCGCCAGGGCGAAGAGCTGGTCGAGGTAGGGGTTCCCGGTGGGGTCCGCCAGCGGCCACCAGACGAAGTCGTCGTGCGTGCTGTCGACCCGCGGCTGGGCGTCGTGCTCGGCGAAGGCGAGAAAGGTGACGTTGACGGTGTGGGTGGGGGAGTCACCGTGCGCTGAGGCCCCGAAGACGGTGGAGAAGGTTCCCAGCACGTCGCACAAGGTCAGGTCCAGCCCGGACTCCTGCTCGGCCGTGCGCACCGCGGCCTCGGTGAGCTGCTCGCCCCTGCGCACGCGACCACCCTGCAACCACAGGGAACCTGCCTGGGGCTCCTGGCTGCGCCGGGTGAGCAGCGCCTCGCCCGCGCGGGTGATGAGCGTGTCGACGCGGACAACGGGCATCCGTTCCAGGATCGCGCGGTACAACTGCTCCGGCACCCAGGCGTGGTCCACCGCGCCACGACCGTCACGCCAGTCGAGCGCGGGCGACGTGGGCAGTGTGGACGTGGGCAGGGTGTCCGACTGCACTGGGTTGAGCGGTCCAGCCATCGTCCTCCACCTTCCGGGGTGATCACGCCCACGTCCGGACGCCGCGTTCTGGTCCGGTCGCGGAGGGGGAGTGCGGGCTCCCGCCGACGACGATGACGAAGTCGGCCGCTTCGCGCGCATTTCCGGTGGACGGTATGGACCGGTTCTGCACCGGACCACTCCTCGTTCCATTCGCTGGGACGGACTTCGTCCCAGTCGACCCGGGCTCAATTCGGTCCCAAGCGCTGGAACGGGTCCTGGGTGATCGACACCGGCCGTCGCATACTCGTCTCACCCGACCCCTGCGCGCCGAAGACCTGATTTCCCCGAACGTCTCCCCACCTTTGCCGCAGGGCGACGAGAACGCTTCGCGGTCGACGCCGTGCGGCCCGTCCCGCGGTGAAGTCGACACCGAGCACGCCGATGTCCTTTCGATCTCCAGTGGGGTGTGATGATGGTTGACCTGCAAGGGAACTCGATGCGGAGGACCGTGTCCGCAAGGTCTGCGAGCTGGCGGCTGCCACAGGAGTCGACAACGGCGGGTGCGGCGTACCAGGCGGTGCGGGACGAGCTGCGCCCGGACGTGCGGCCACAGCTGAACCTGGCGACGTTCATCACCACCGGGATGGAACCGGAAGCCGAGCGGCTGATGGCCGACTTCCTCTACAACAACACCGTCGACGGCGTGCAGCCGTTGCACACGGCCGACCTGGAGCGGCGCTGCGTCGCAGCGCTCGCCGACCTGTGGCGCGCTCCCGACCCGGACGGCGCGGTCGGCACGTCGACCGGCGGTTCCAGCGAGGCCTGCATGCTCGCCGGGCTGGCGATGCTGATGCTGTGGCGCTCCCGCACCGGTGGATCACGCGGGCGGCCCAACCTGGTCATGAGCACCGCCGTGCACGTCTGCTGGGCCAAGTTCTGCGCCTACTGGGACGTCGAGGCGAGGCAGGTCCCGGTGGCGGGAGGCGGCTCCGGCATCGACCCGCGCACCGCGGCGGAGTTGTGCGACAGCAACACCATCGGCGTGGTGACCGTGCTGGGCACCACCTACGACGGCTTCTACGAACCGGTGCGCCAGGTGTGCGCCGCGCTGGACCGGCGGTGCGCCCGCGACGGCGTGGACGTGCCGGTGCACGTCGACGCGGCATCCGGTGGGATGGTGGCGCCGTTCCTCGACCCCGCACTGGCCTGGGACTTCCGGCTCCCCAGGGTGAGTTCGATCAACACCTCCGGGCACAAGTACGGCTTGGTCGCCCCGGGTCTGGGGTGGCTCGTGTGGCGCGACCCGAGCGTGGTGCCCGCCGCGCTCGGGTTCTCGACCGACTACACCGGTGGCCGCATGTCCACCCAGACCCTCTCGTTCACCCGGCCCGTCGCGCCGGTCGTCGCGCAGTACTACCAGTTCCTCCGCTTGGGCGCGGAAGGCTACCGAGCTGTCATGCGACGCTGCCGCGACCTCGCCCGGTCACTGGCCGCCCACCTCGGCGGGTTCCCCGAACTGCGGGTGATCTCCTCCGCGGACCACCTGCCCGTGGTCGCGTTCACGGTCCGCGACCACGCCGGTTTCAGCGTCACCGACCTCGCCGACCGCCTCCGCCTGCGCGGCTGGCTGGTGCCGACCTACGCGCTCCCCGCCGACCAGGCCGACGTCACCGTTGCGAGGATCGTCTGCCGCAACGACCTCTCCGATGTCCTCGCCCGTCGACTCGCGGACGACATCGCCGACGCGGTCACCGCACTGCGCGCCCGCCGCGGTGGCACCGCCGGGTCGGAGATCGCCGTGGCGGTCGACGCGGGGAAGACATCGGAGCGCGAAATCGCTGTGCTCGGAGCGTCAGCGTGAACCGAGACGCGCTGTCGATGGAGAACGTCCTGGAGAAGTCGGACACGTCGTGTCCGCTGATCGTGGTGGACCACCACGTCCTCGACCTCACCGACTTCCTGCGCAGGCACCCCGGTGGGGAGGCGGTGCTGCTCGCGAACCTGGGGCGAGACGCGTCCGCGGATTTCCACCACGTGTCGGCGCACGCACGCCCCGGAGTGCGGCAGAAGCTGCGACAACTCGCCGTCGCCGAGGTCGACAGCGTCCCGTTGCCCGCCGCGTGGGCGCCGCTCGGCGAGCTGGTCGACCACGTGCGGCTGGTGCGGAACTCCTTCGCGGTGCAGCTCAGCGTCGGGCGGGATCCCGTTCACGACCTGGTCTACCTCGGTCAGTCCTATCGGCACCTCCTGGACGACCACCTCCGCGTGTTCATCGACGGGTTCTCCGCGCTGCTCGGGCGGACCGCCGATCCGGCGTCGCTGCGGCGACTGGACGAGCTCTCGACCAGTGCCCAAGCTCGTGTGGAGGCCACGGTGGCCAAGGCCGACGCGACCGCCACCGCGGCGTTCGCGCAGTGGGTGCAGCAGCACTGCACTGCCCTGCTGGACGACGTGATCGCCTGTGGTTCTGCGGCGGTGCGCGCACTCCGCACGTCCTGCACCGAACCGGCGGACCACGTCGAGGAAGCCATGTCGGTGATCGAGAACTGGGTCCACGAGGATGACGAGGCGGAGCCCGATGGTGCCTGAACCGGATTCGCTCGCCCAGCACGTCTCCACCTGTTCCGCGGACCCGGTCCGCAACTCGGACGGAGATCTCACCGACGACCACGGGTTCATGCCCCGCACAGTGGCGGGTCCGCCGTTGACCGGCCCGCACGCGGCTTGGGAACAGGTGGCCGCGCGGCTGCCAGAACTCGCCTTCGCCCAGAGTGCCCAGACGAGCATCGCGGACATCCCACTGCTGGCCGCGGGCCCGGACGACCTCCCTGACGGGCAGGTCAAGCGGGCGGCAACCGTATTGGGCCTGCTGGCTCATTCCTACTGGCGGTTCGGCGTCGCGCGCATGTACCTCTCCCGCAACCGCGACATCCCGGACCAGCTTCCTCCGGCGATCGAGCAGCCGTGGCAGCAGGTGTGCCGCAGGCTCGGACGGGACGGCGCGGGACTCACCATCGAGGACTGGGTGTTCAACAACGTCACCTTCACTGATCCTCGCCGGGTGGGACCCGCTGGTGAGTACCGGATCGAGGATGCGGTCATCGAGAACCTGCGCCCGTCGATCCCGGTCTACGGCAATCAGGCCGAGCAGGTGTTCACCTCGGCGTTCTTCGAGATCAACGCCGCTGTGACGCCGATGGTGCGGGAGGTGTGCCGCCTGGAGCAGGTGATCCGCGAGGGCGGCCCGGACGCCCACGACGAGGTCTGCCGGATCCTGCTGGTCGCGGCCGGGTGCGCCCGCGCGGCGACGAGGTCCTTCCGCCGGGTGAGCCCGCGCAGCGACAGCGCGACCTTCTGCGACCCGGTCGACTGGGCCAAGACCCTGGTCACCTGGACGGTCCCGCCTCCCGGCTACCCCACCGGGCCGAGTGGCTCCGCCACGCCGCTGGTGCACTTCTTCGACGCGTTGATCGGTCGCACGCGATACGATTCGACCCTGGGCGTGTTCGCCCGGGAATTGCGCGGCACGCAGTTGCCGCGAAAGCACCGGCGCTTCTTCGACCTCGTCGGTGAGCTCGACCTGCGCGGTTACGTGACGGGCTTGGCGGGGGTCGCACCGGCTCGGCACACCGCGGTCGTGGAAGCGTTCAACGAGGCTGTCTCCGCCTTCGCGGGCGACTCCGGTTTCCTGGGCGTGCACAGGGGGAAGGTGGTCAACTACCTCGGTGTGGGAACGATCGTCGGGCGCAACCAGTCGACCGCGCACGACCAGACCTTCATCGCGGGTGCAACGTGGACCGAGATGGCGGGCAAGTTGGAGCACGCGCGGGACGAGCGCACAGGGCAGGCGATCTGAAGGCGCCGCCGATGCCCCACCGAGTCCGCGACCGGGACAGGAATGGTTCTGCTGCACCGGCAGGTGACGCGTGCTCCTGCACCTCGTCGCGGCGAGCGGTCCGCCGGGAGGCGGCTGAACCCGGTCGGGTGACATGGGGATCGGTCGCCCGGCGCGCGGCCGACGGCGCCCGAGGACCGCCACCGCGCCCTGTGCGACGCCCTGCTCACGTCCGTGGAACGGACCGGCCCCTGCTCATGCGCAGGATCAACGCGATCGCGTCCTCCGAGTTGGCTCCTGGGGTCAGGACCTCCTGCAAGAGCAGGCCGCGGAGGGCGGCGGTGGTGACGGAGGCCGTGGTCAGTGCTTCTCCGGTGTCGAGCCCTTCGCGTTCCGCGAGCGAGGCCAGGATCCTGGTCAGGTCGTCGAGCGAGTCGATGAACTCGCGGAAGTCCTCCGGGCTGTACGCGGCCAGGCCCACGACGTGGAAGAAGCCGCGGACGCGCGACAGCTGCTCCGGGCGGCTGTAGGTCTGCCAGATCGCCACGACGAAGTCGTCGAAGGTGCTGTGCCGGGCTGTCTCGACGAGGGCCTCGTTGTCGCGGGATCGCTGTTCCTTGAGCATGGCCGCCAACACGCCTGGGAGGGACCCGAAGTGGTACCGCAGGAGGGCGTGGGTGGTCTCGGTCCTGGCGGCGATCTCACGGAGCGACACCTCCGGAGCGGGAAGGTCCTCGCCGAAGGCGTCGAGAAGCCGAGTGAGGAGACGTTCGCGCGCATCACCGGTGCGTTTCATGCTTGACAGGTTCGCTTCCCTGGTTTATCCATTGGATAAGAGTTCGACTGTGTCGTGTTGCTCGCACATGGTCGCAGTCGGCGCCAGCGGAGGGAACGGCCGTGAGACGGTGTCAGGTGGTCGGCGCGACGGTCGTCGACGGATCGGGTCGCGACCCGGTCGGCGTCGACGTCAGCGTCGAAGACGGGCACATCGCCCGAATCGGTGCCTCCGGCGAACGCGGTGAGCGCCTCGACGCCGGGGGCTGACGATGACGCCGTCCGGGAAGCCGCGGCGAAGAGCTCAGGCTGCGCGCAGAGCTCGAAACACCGATGGAAGCCCTCGTGGCGCCGGATCGTGGAGGACCTCCGATGAGCACCATGTGGCACGGCTGCCTCGCCGACACCGACTACTTCGAGATGCGCTCCGGCGGTGGGCACGACTACGGCGTCTGGGTCACCACGCCACCGGGCCACGACCCCACCACGACGCGGGCGCCCGCCGTGTACGTGCTCGACGGCAACTGGGCCGTGGGCCTGACGGCACCGCTCATCATCACCCAGGCGGACCCCATGCAGCGGATCCAGCCCTACATCCAGGTCAGCGTCGGCTACGCGGGCGAAGACGCGCAGCACTGGGACCGGCTGCGAAACAGGGACCTCATGCCCCCCGGCGAGCCCGCCGCCCAGGAGGTCATCGACGCCGTGGAGGCGGGAGTCCGAGCGGGCGCGAGGACGCGCGAGGAAGCCGACGCCTACCTCGCCGAACTGCGCGACACCCACGCCGACGCGTTCCTGCGCTTCCTCACCGAGGAACTGCACCCGCGGATCGAACGCACCTATGGCACGGCCACGAGCGGTCACGGCCTCTTCGGCTACTCCTACGGCGGCCTCTTCAGCCTCTACACCTGGCTCACCGGCAGCACCCTCTTCGAGAGCATCGGAGCGGGCAGCCCCGGCGTCGTCAGCGAGGACAGCCGAGTCTTCGTGCGGCTCGGAGAAATGGGTGACGTCCTGCCCGCCACCAAGCTCCACGTGACCATCAACGAGCAGGAGCTGCTCGGAGACCTGGCCGTCTACCAGAATCTCACGAAGAACACGGCCACCGTCCTGCACCACCTGACCGCCCGCGGCGGAGCCGTCACCAGCGCGGTCCTGCGCGAAACGCACGTGACCGGCTTGCAGGCATCGTTCCTCAGCTACCTCAGGACCTGCCGTGCCCGGTGAGCGCCCGGGTGCCGATGTGAGTGCGATCGTCCGGTTCAAACTTCTCCACCACCGCCGGGGTGGCGACGGCGTGGGAGGCGCGCTCCGGCTGGCTCGACTGGGCAGGCCACCTCGGGCACGACGCAGTGCCCGTCCGGTTCCGGGCCCCGCGCACCGGCCTGGAGATCGACCTGGGCGCGTTCTCCCGCGAGCGCGATCAGAACACCGAGAACTCGGGAACGGTGATGGGCTGAGAGATCGGCTCGTTCTGAACTGATCCCAGGGGTACGGCGAAGCCGGGGTGCCATTGACCCGTTGTCCAGGCCAAGATCCATATCCACGTCCGTCAGGGACATGGTTAATGCAGAAGGATGAACTTGGGTCCGTTGGGTTCGGCAGGCATCCGGTTGGTGGGTGCCGGGTCGAAGGCTTCGGCGAGCTGAACGCAGTCGGCATCGAGTCGAGTTCTCTTGTCCGACTTCGCTTTCACGTGTGGACGCGCAGGTGGTTGTCCTCGTTTGCCGCGCCGGGCCGCGCCGAATCGGACTGTCACTCCTGGTGAGGGGGTGAGTTCGTTCTGCTGACTGTCCACATCGTGCCGTCGAGCAGTGTTGTCGCATGTCTATACTCGGCGAACTGCCCGGGTATGACGTCCTGAACTGCTTCTATCGGCTTGTGCGGATGCGTGCGGGAGCCGGACGAGTCCGAGTTGGACGGACGATCCCGAGGCGGTGACGACTACGGGGAGTAGTTCGCCCACTGGGTCGTTCCCACCGGGGCGGAGGTGTCGCGTGGCGGTGAGCAGGCTGGTTGACGGGCGCGGGGCGCTGCCCCCGGAGCTGGACGTGCTCGTGGGGCGTGATGAGCAGGTGGCCCGCGGGCTGGAGCTGCTGGCGGCCCGGCGGCTGGTGACGCTGGTGGGCCCCGGCGGCGTCGGCAAGACCCGCTTGGCGCTGCGGCTGGCGCACCGGGTGGCCGACGCGGGCGCGCACCCCGACGGTGTGGTCCTGGTCGGCTTGGCCGAGGTCGAGCGCGCTGAGCCCGGGGAGGACCCGGCGCGGGTGCGGGCCGGGGTGCTGGCGCGGCTGCTGGTCGCGCTGCGGGTACCGGACAACACCGATGAGGAGGGCGCCGAGGCGGCGCTGTTCGACCGGTTGGCCGGGCGGCGGGTGCTGCTGGTGCTGGACAACTGCGAGCACGTCATCGACGCGGTGCGCGCGCTCGTGCCGCGGCTGCTGGCCGTCGGGGACGGTGTGCGGGTCCTGGCGACCAGCACCCACCACCTGCTGCTGAGCGGGGAACGCCCGCTGGTGGTGCCCGCGCTCGGCACCGACAGCCCCGACGGCTGCGACGCGGTGCCGGACTCGGTGCGGCTGCTCGCGCACCTGGCCGCGGACCACGACGTGGGCATCGACCCGCACGACAGGACCGTGCGCGAGTTGTGCGGGTTGCTCGCCGGGCTGCCGCTGGCCATCGTGCTCGCCGCGGCCAACCTGGAGGGGCAGGACCTCGGTCAGCTCGTGCGCCGCCTGCGCGAGGACCCGCTGGCGCTGTCGGGGGTCGAGCAACACCAGGAGCGGGCCCACCACCAGTCCCTCCGGGCGGTCCTGGACTGGGCGCGGGGGCTGCTCACGCCGGACGAGGTCGCGACGTGGGCGACGCTGTCGCAGTTCTCCGGGTGCTTCTTCCCCGAAGAGGCCCACGACCTCGGGTGCGCACTGGGGGTCGACCGCGATCGGATGGCCACGCTGATCGGGCGGCTGCTGCACCGGTCGGTGCTCGTGCGCGAGCAGCGGCGCGGACAGGTGCGGCTGCGCATGCAGGCGCAGGTCCGCGCCTACGGCCTGGACCTGCTCCCGGACGGCGTCACCCGCGACCAGGTCCGGGACGCGCACGCCGTCCTCTACCTCGACCAAGCCGCCCGTGCCGCGAGCACCTGGTACAGCTCGCGCGAGGAACAGGTCCTCAGCACCCTCACCGCCAACGGGCCGAACGCGGGCGCGGCGCTGGAGCGGCTGCTGGCGAGCCCCGACACCGTGTGGGACGGGCTGCGCCTGGTGGTCGACCGGGCTCGCACGCGGGCGGGGATCTGGGCCGGGCGGCTTCGCCAGGACCGCGAGCAGATCGCCCTCGCCCTCGCCGCCGTCGCCCACCACCGCCCCGGGGAACACCGCGCCGTGGAGGTGGAGGCGATGGCGTCCGGTGCCTTCCTGGCGCTGTGCCAGGGCCGCCCCGACCCGGGTCGGGACCTGCTGGAGCAGGCGTGGCTGCTGCAGGGGGCCGTGGGCGGCCCGGAACCGCCGGTGCTGCTGACCGCCCACGGCGTGTCGTTGTGGCTGTCCCCGGACGCGGTGGTGGCGGGCAGGGCGTCCGAGGTGCTGACGCGGGCGGTGGCCGCTGCCCGGGACCAAGGCGCGCCCGGCGAGGAGGCGATGGCCGAGCTGTTCTTGGTCCTCGTGGCCGCGTTCGGCGGTGAGGTGTCCGCTGTCGAGCTGGCTTCGGGGTACCGCCGCAGGGCCGAGGTGGCGGAAGCGTCGTGGGCGGCGTCGTGGGTGGGCATCGGCCTGGCTGTTGCCGAGTACCACCGGGGGCACCTCGGGCGGGCGGCGGCGGCCCTGCGGCCTGCACTGCAGGCACAGGAACGGATGGGTGACACCTGGGGCAGGACGTGGGCGGTGCACCAGTCCGCGGTCCTCGCCGCGGCGGCGGGCTCCTGGCAGGAGGCGGCGGAACTGTTCGGAGCGGTCGCGGTGATGCTGCGGTCCATCGGCGTCGTCGTGAGCGGGCTGCGGCCGTGGTGGCGGGTGCAGCGCGAGGCGATCGCCCGCTGCGTGGTCGAACTGGGCGAGACCGAGATGGACCGCCACACCGCCGCGGGGGAGCGGATGGGCGCGCACGGGGCGGTCGCCTCGGCGCTGCGCCTGCTGTGCGCCATCGAAACCGACGTCGACGACACCGACTCGGTCGAGCGGCGGGGCGAGCTGACCGCACGCGAGTGGCAGGTGGCCCGGTTGGTGACGCAGGGGCTCAAGGACACCGAGGTCGCCGAGGTGCTGCGGCTGTCCCCGCGCACCGTGGAGTCGCACGTGCGCCGCATCCGCGAACGATTGGGACTGCCCAACCGGACCGCGTTGGCCACGTGGCTCACCAGCCGGCCCGGCGCCACGGTGTGAGCACGAACCGAGCCCGTCGACCGAGGCGATGGGTGGTGTTGCCGGGGCCGAGCATCCGGGAAAACCCTGAATCGCCTGCGAGCAAGCCCTGCAATGGAGATCACCAGCTTTAAATTTCATGTTTCACTAACACGCTGGAAAACTGTTCGCGCCGAACGTGGCACGCAGTGTCATCGAAGCGGAGACGGAAGTGTTGTGTCGCAGGCTTCTGCCCGCTGGAAGACAAGTGCGCTGTGTAGCGTGATGGCCCCGGCGCGTGCACGTCCGCGTGGTATTGGGGGTTATCCCTTCCGCGTCACTTCTCCACGTCGAGGAAATGACGTCTAAATACGGATACGCAGAGTGTTCGCCTTGGCTATCGTCGATCTCGCCGCTGTTCGACGACCAAAGTCAGGTAAGCACATGCGCGCAGCCATCCACACCGGACTCACCGGAGCCATCCTCGCGGTCGTCATCGGAACCGCGCCGGTCGGTGGGACACCGGTCCCGCTCGACACCACCACTCCACGCGGGGTCGGCGCCCCGAACCCCGCCTGCCCATGTGGACACTCCGGGTCCGCAGTGGACCAAGTCGACGAACGGGAGGCGGGTCTCGAACACGTCGCGCACCGAACGCCGCAAAACCCGGCGCTACCCGCCTTCCAGGCATCCGCACGCCGTGCCCGTCGACGTCGACACCCAGGGCGCGAGCCCGGAATCGCCGTGCGGCTGATGGACCTCCTGCCGGTGGCGGCGGGTCACCGGCGCGATTCCCGGCGAGACCGCCCACGGTCGGGCTCCGGTGGGGGAGCGACCGTGCCGCCGCCGGACCACCGCGGTTCGGATGTGGCACAGGCCGCGGGCACCACACCGGGTGATCGGCGCCGCGTGCACTTCGTCGGCTCGCTGCCGCCCGCGCTGTCGGAGACCGACCGGGCAGGCATGCGGTGGCTGCTCGACCACACGCCCCCCGCGCGGCTGACCACCCTGCCGTGCGACCGCGATCCGCGCTGGATCATCGACTGGCTGGAGGGCCTGCGCGACCGCGGCCCGTTCGAACTCGTGCTCGACGGCGACTCCTCCGGCTACACCCGCATGCCGGTCTACCGCGTGCGCCGCGGCGCCACCCTCGGCCCCGGCGACCTCGGCCCCCGACGCGCCCGGGAGGTCGAGGCCGCGATCACCGCCCGCCGCGAGCTCGGTGCCGCACACCTGCCCCCGTACCAGGTGTCGATGCCCGCGCCCCTGGACCTGAGCCTGTTCGCCTTCGGCGTCCCCAGCGCGGTGATGCGCCTGCTGCCCGCGGTCGCGGCGCTGCGCGCGATCCGGAGCGCGATCACACACCTGCCGACGTTCACCGCCGCGATCACCGCCGAGGTCGAACAGATCCGGCAACTCGCCGACCTGCGGGGTGATCAGGTCGTCGTCCAGTTGGAAAGTCCCGCGGTGATGGTCGCCTACGACCGGGCACCCCGCGCCGCGCGACCGCTGGTGACCGCGCTGCTGACCCGCCAGCTCGCCGGGGTCATCGACACCCTGCCCCGGGAGACCCCGCTCATCCTGCACGGCTGGTGCCACGGGGACCTCGAGCACAAGCCGATCGCCCGCACGCGGGACCTGAGCCCGCTGGTGGACTTCCTCAACGCCCTGGCCGCGCGCCTGCACCACGTCGGGCGCCCGATGCCGCCGGTGCACGTCGCGCTGTGCGACGGCGAGACCGCGCCCTCGACCAGGGCAGCGGACTACGAGGTCCTGCGAGACCTGCGCGGCGACGTCCGGATCTTCGCGGGCCTGGTCGACGAACACCACCCGGAAGCCTCCGCCCGCGCGCTCGAACTCGTCGAACAGGCCCTGGGCAGGCCCGTCGACGCGGTTGCCGCGGCCTGTGGACTCGGCCGTCGCACACCGTCGGAAGCCGAGGCCAACGCCGCCCTCGCCGCACGGCTGTCCGCAGCACCGGTCCCCACCGCACGGTGATCAATGGAGGAGACCGAGCCGCAGCCGGGCCGCGCCGCCCGCCCCGGTAGCCCGGGGCGGGCGGTCCCGCGTCAGAACACCGTGGTCGTACCACCGTCGACGACGAGGTCTGCGCCGCTCACGTCGGGCACCCCACGCGACGCCGGGGACGCCACCGGTTCGGCGATCTCGCCAGACCCGCGGGTCGCGGTGGTGCTCAGTGGTTCCCGGACTCCTCGTTCGCCTCGAACTCGGCCAGCACACCGTCCCACAGCCCGATGCGTGCCTGGATCGCCTCGATGCTCACCCGTTCCGCCTCGGTCTCGCGGGCCGGGTCGCCCTCGCACAGGGCGGCGAGCAGCTTCAACGCCAGCGGGCCGTGCTCGTCGTGGTCCAGGGCGATGTGCCGGTCGAGGTAGTGCCGGAGCACCGGCGCGTTCACCAGCACGTCGTTCACGTTGGACCGCACTTCCGAGAACACGTCCGGCAACAGGTTCTCCCGGCCGTGGCAGAACGACGACGCCACCTCGTGCGGCGCACCGTGCAACGCGACTTCGAGGGTGTGGCCGACGAACCGGCGCACGCCCTCGGGAATGCGCGGATCCGCCAGCGCCGCGATCGGGTCGGCCCCGCCGTCCAACGCGGCGAGGAACGCGTCGATCAGGCTGGTGTCCGCACCGAGCTCCGCCATCGCCCGCAGGTACAGTTCGAAGTGGCTGGTGTGACCACCGCCGATGTCCTCGTCGGTCTCCTCCGCGAGCACGATCTCCGTGATGAACCGGCCGTGCTCGGCGTGTCCTCTCGGCCGCCACGGCAACGTCACCGTCGTCACCTCGACCTGCAGGCGCTTCAGCAGCGTGAAGAAGTCCCACACGGCGAACACGTGGTGCTTCATGAAGATCCGCAACCGGTCCTCCGTGTTGATCTGCGCGTAGAGCGGGTGCGCGACCAATTCGGCCCGGGCGGTGGTGAAGTCGGTGAGTGCGGTCATGTCTTCTCCGGTGGTCGGGGGCTCGGCTGGTGGACGCGCAGCCGCCGCGGAACGCGAGCGGGCGCTGGGACATGAGGATGTGCATGCCGAGCACTTCGGCGACGAGCAGCTCATGCTACCCCGCAGGCACAGCCTGTGGCACCGCTTTCGAGGCAGCATAGGGGTTCGGCGGGGTGGGGGCGAGTGGCAGCGGGTCGTCCGATTGGGCCATTTCGAGCAGTGCGAGTTCGGGCGGACCGCTGGCACGCAGCGCCACTTCCGCCCGCTGCAACGGTTCTCCGACCGCCTGATCATCGCGGGCCGGGCGGGTGTACCGGCTCCGCAGCTTGCCGTGCACGCCACCTCAGCCCAGCTCGAAGATGCCGGAGCCGCTCGATCACCTGGCTCCGCACACCCATCCTGAACTGACCTCTAGGATTCATCCCTCCACCGCTCGCGCCACCCCGGGCGCGGCGCGCGGTGCACCGGAAAGGATGACAATCCCATGTGGACCACCCGAGCGGAAACCCCGGACGACACCGCGGCCATCCACACCGTCAACGCCGCGGCCTTCCCGACCACCGACGAGGCCGACCTGGTCGACGCACTGCGCGCCGACCCGCTGGCCTGGGTCGACGGCCTCTCGATCGTGGCCGAGACCGGGGACGGCGAGGTCGTCGGGTACGCCCTGCTCACCCGCTGCCACGTCGGCGACACCCCGGCTCTCGCCCTCGCCCCCTGCGCCGTCCTGCCCGCCCACCAGCGCACGGGCGCCGGGTCCGCCGCCATCCGCACCGGTCTCGACACCGCCCGCCGCCTCGGCGAGAACCTCGTCGTGGTCCTGGGCCACGCCGATTACTACCCGCGCTTCGGGTTCACCCCCGCCTCCCGGTTCGGCGTGCGCGCCCCGTTCGAGGTCCCCGACGACGCCTTCCTGGCGCTGGCCCTCGACCCCACCCGCCCCACCCCGGCCGGCGTGGTCCGCTACCCGGCGGCCTTCGGCGTCTAGGGCGGCTCGTCTCGTCGGCCGGACGGCCGGGGCGCGGCGGTCGAGGGCCGTTCGGACGCCGCCGTTGGACTGTCCGGTACCCGGGTTTGCGGCGCTCGTCCCAATCTCCCCGCCGGGGGGCGCGGCGCTGTTACGCGGCCGGTCCGCAACGCGATGGGCGGATCGACATCCGTGCCGCCGTTCGCGTTGCCGGTCAAGGAGACTGACGTGCGCCAGAGACGACGACTGCCCTCGGTCCTGCTGTCCGTCCTGGCGGTGGTCGCCTCGACGGTCACGGCCGTGGGCACTCCCGCCCAGGCCGCACCGGCCCCGGCACCCGCCCCAGCAGCCGCTCCCGCCCGGGCCGCGGCACCCCAGGCCGATCCACCGCCCGGCGCGGCGTCCTACGCCTACGACGCCGCGGGCAGGCTGGTGGGCGTCGTCGCCGCCGACGGGTCGATCGCGCGCTACACCTACGACGCCGCGGGCAACGTCCTATCCGTCGACCGGTTGGGCACCCCGGCGATCGCCGTGCTGTCCGCCGTGCCGAACCGGGTGCGGGCGGGGGACACCGTCACCCTGACCGGCAAGGGGTTCGCGACCACGACCGCGGCGAACACCGTCAAGGTCAACGGCGCCGCGGCCACCGTCAAGACCGCCGCGGCCGACAAGCTCACCATCACCGTGCCCACGGCCGCGACCAGCGGCGCGGTCACCGTCACCACCTCGGCGGGGACGGCGTCGCTGGCGGGCATCACCGTCATCGCCAACGACAAGCCGACGATCTCCGACTTCACCCCGAAGACCGCCGCGGTCGGCACCGCCGTCACACTGACCGTCACCAACCCCGACCCCGAGTTCGCCAACAACCTGGTGCGGGTCAACGGCATCCTCGCCGCGGTCACCGCCCGCACCGCGACCACGCTCACCGTCACCGTGCCGCCGGGCGTCGGCAGCGGCACCGTGCAGCTCAGCACCCCGGCGGGCACCGCCACCAGCACGGCCGTGCTGGTCGTGCCCCCGGGTGCGGCGACCCCGGCCACCCTCGACACCGCCGCCGCCATCCCCGTCGGCACCGCCACCGCGGTCCCGGTGGCCGCGGGCAAGTACGCCCTGCGCCACTTCGCCGCCGCCGACGGCGAGCGGTTCGCCGTCTCCCTCGACGGCGGCACGTTCGGCTACTGCGGGTTGGACGCGTGGACCTACGACGAGCGCAACAAGCAGGCGGGCGCGGCGAGCTGCGTCGGCACCGGCGGTTGGATCGAGCCCGGCCCGGCCACCGGCCCCGGCCTGCGCTCCCTGCTGCTGTACAACAACACCGGTTCGGCGGGCACCACCACCGTCACCGTCCACAAGGTCCCGAAGGACCTCGCCGCGGGCGCGCAGCCGCTGACCGGCGCCGCCAAGGTCGTGACCATCGCAGGCCCCGGCCAGAACGCGTACACCACGTTCACCGGCGCGGTGAACCAGCGCGTGCTGATCCAGTCCAGCGCGGCGTCCCCGGCGTTCGGCTGCTGCGGGCTGGAGTGGTGGCTGGAAGCCCCGGACGGCACGCGGGTGGGCAGCACGTTCTACCCGAACTACACGATGAACACCACGACCCTCACCCAGGCGGGCACGTACAAGATCTGGATGAACCCCTCCGGGCCGAACGTCGGCTCGCTGACCTTCTCCGCCTGGACCGTCCCCGCCGACCTCAACGCCGGTGTGCAACCGCTCGACGGCACGGCCAAGACCGTCACCACCACCAACCCCGGCCGCAACGCCTACACCACGTTCTCCGGCACCGCGGGCCAGCGCATGCTGATCCAGTCCAGCGGCGCCTCCCCGGCGTTCGGCTGCTGCGGCCTGACCTGGTGGCTGGCCGCCCCCGACGGAACCCGGGTCGGGAACTCGCAGTACCCCAACTACACGCTCAACACGACCACGCTGCCGCAGACCGGCACCTACAAGGTGATCGTCGACCCGGACAACGCCCTGGTCGGCTCGCTGACCCTCACCGCGTGGACCGTCCCGGCCGACGCGGACGCGGGCGCCCTGCCGCTGACCGGCACGGCGAAGACCGTCACGATTGCCACCCCCGGTCAGAACGCGTTCACCACGTTCTCCGGCACGGCCAACCAGCGGGTGCTGATCCAGTCCAGCGGAACGTCCCCGGCCTTCGGCTGCTGTGGACTGACCTGGTGGTTGCAGGCGCCGGACGGCACGAGGGTGGGCAGCACGTCCTACCCGAACTACACGATGAACACGACCACCCTGCCGCAGACGGGCACGTACAAGGTGATCGTGGACCCGGACAACGCCCTGATCGGGTCGATCACGTTCACCGCTTGGAACGTGCCCGCCGACGCGGACGCGGGCGCCCTGCCGCTGACCGGCACGGCGAAGACCGTCACGATTGCCAACCCTGGTCAGAACGCATTCACCACGTTTTCCGGTACCACCGGCCAGCGGGTGCTGATCCAGTCGAGCGCCACCTCGCCCGAGTTCGGCTGCTGCGGCCTCACCTGGTGGTTGCAGGCGCCGGACGGCACGCGGGTGGGCAGCACGTCTTACCCGAACTACACGATGAACACGACCACGCTGCCGCAGACGGGCACCTACAAGGTGATCGTCGACCCGGACAACGCCCTGGTCGGCTCCACTACCTTCACCGCCTGGAACGTCCCGGCCGACGCGGACACGGGCGCCCAGCCGCTCAACGGCACCGCCAAGACGCTGACCATCGGCACCCCCGGCCAGAACGCCTTCAGCACCTTCTCCGGGACCGCGAACCAGCGGGTGATCATCCAGTCGTCCGCGACGTCCCCGGCCTTCGGCTGCTGTGGGCTGACCTGGTGGTTGCAGGCGCCCGACGGCAGCCGCGTGGGTTCCACCCAGTACGCGAACTACACGCTCAACACGACCACACTGCCCCAGACCGGCACCTACAAGCTCTGGGTCGACCCGGACAGCGCTCTGGTCGGCTCCACCACCCTGACCGCGTGGAACGTCCCCGCCGACCTCGACGCGGGTACGCAGCCGCTCACCGGCACCGCCAAGACCGTCACCACCACCGACCCCGGCCGCAACGCCTTCACCACGTTCTCCGGGACCGCGAACCAGCGGGTGATCATCCAGTCGTCCGCGACGTCCCCGGTGTTCGGGTGCTGTGGGCTGACCTGGTGGTTGCAGGCGCCCGACGGCAGCCGCGTCGGCTCGACCCAGTACCCGAACTACACCCTCGACACCACGGTCCTGCCGCAGACCGGCACCTACAAGCTCTGGGTGGACCCGGACAGCACGCTCGTCGGCTCGACCACCCTCACGGCCTGGAACGTGCCTGCCGACCTCGACGCGGGCGCCCTGCCGCTCACCGGCACGGCCAAGACCATCACCGTCACCAACCCCGGCCAGGACGCCTACTCCGGCTTCTCCGGCACGGCGGGTCAGCGGCTCGTCATCCAGTCCTCGGCCACCTCCGCCGCCTTCGGCTGCTGCGGGATGACCTGGTGGGTCACCGGCCCCGACGGCAGCCGGGTCGGCTCGACCCAGTACCCGAACTACACTTTCGACATCACCCTGCCCACCACGGGCGCCTACAAGCTGGTCATGGGCCCGGGCGCCGCGCTCGTCGGCGGCAGCACGTTCACCGCCACCGTCACCACCGCCCTCGCCGCCGTCCCGCTCGCCAACCCGCCGCCCGCGCCCAAGGCCACCCAGCCGGTCAACCCCGCGGTGGCCGCGCAGGACGAGACCAGGCGCCTGGCCGCGCTCGACCGCACGCCCGCCCCGGTCGGCACCCCGCCCGCCCGCGAAGCCGTGGTCGACGCCGCCGCCGACTCGCCGAACGCCGCCACCCCGCTGCCCGACGGCGACCCGAGGACGTCCGCGGCCTGGAAGCCGGACGCGGGCAGCCTGGCGGGCCGCGACTGGCTGACCCGCCGCGCCGACCCCGGCCCGGTGGTCGACCTGGTGGCCGACAAGGGCGTCACCGCCGTCAGCGGCCACGTCCGCGGCCTCGACGGCGCCCCGCTCGGCGGCATCCCCGTCCGGGTGGACAACGTCCGCACCACCACCGACGCCCAGGGCCGGTTCCTGGTCCCGGGGGTGCGCGCCAACGCCACGACGCTGATCGTCGACGGCCTGGCCGCGAAGACCGAACCCGCCCGCTACGGCACCTTCCGCATCCGCGCGAAGGTCGTCGAGGGCGCCACCACCGCGCTCGACGCCACGGTGTGGCTGCCGCGGCTGGACACCAAGCACACCCAGAAGCTCGACGCGCCGACCGCCCGCGACACCGTGCTGACCACCCCGGACATCCCCGGGTTGGAGGTGCGCATCCCCGCCGGGTCGGTGGTGCGCGACATGGACGGCAACGTGGTGCGCGAGCTGGGCATCACCGCCATCCCGCTGGACCGGTCGCCGTACCCGCTGCCGCGCAACGGGATCGTGCCGGTGTACTTCACCGTGCAGCCGGGCGGGGCGTCGATCTTCCCGCAGGGCGCGAGCGTGGTGTACCCGAACTACACCGGGCTGCCCGCCGGGTCCGATGTGGACTTCTGGAACTACGACCCGCTGGACAAGGGCTGGTACGTCTACGGCCACGGCAGGGTCAGCGCCGACGCCCGCCAGGTCGTGCCGGACGACAAGACCCGGCTGTGGACCCTCGACGGGGCCATGTTCAACACCGGCGGCAACCCCAAGCCGGACAAGCCGTGGTGGCAGGACCTGCTCGACAAGCTCTCCGGTGACCCGGTCGACCTGTCCACCGGTCTGCTCACCGACACCCACACCGACCTCGGGCTCAACGACACCCTGCCCATCGCGGTCAACCGCCAGTACTGGCAGGGCGACAACCACAGCCGCGAGTTCGGCCTCAACTCCGGCTCCGACTTCAACCTGTTCCTGGCCTCCGAGCAGCAGTACCAGGAGGTCGACGTCTACACCCCCGGCGGCGGGCGGGCGCACTACACCCGCACCTCGCCCGGCACCGGGTACAGCGACGCCGCCTTCGCCGCCGTCGGCTCACCCGGCAGGTTCACCGGCTCCACCATCACCCAGGTCAACGGCGACTGGGTGCTGGCCATGCGCGACGGCACCAAGTACTTCTTCCCCTGGTACGCCCGCGCCCGCGCCATGCAGGACCGCAACGGCAACCAGATCACGTTCGTGCGCAACGGCGGCAGCAACGGCGAGGTCTCGCAGATCCTCTCGCCCAGCGGCCGGTGGATCTCCTTCGACTACGACTCCTCCGCCCGCGTCACCCGCGCCCACGACAACATCGGCCGCCAGGTCCTCTACACCTACGACACCGCGGGCCGCCTGGCCACGGTGACCGACGTGGCGGGCAAGGTCTCCAGCTACACCTACGACTCGGCCAACCGCATCACCCGGATGACCGACGCGCGCGGCGTGGCCTACCTCGACGTCGTCTACGACGCCAACGGCCGGGTGCAGCGGCAGAACCTCGCCGACGGCGGCAGCTACCAGTTCGCCTACACCCTCGACGCCGCCAACGAGGTCACCGAGACCAGGGTGACCCAACCCAACGGTTCGGTCCGGCGCGTCACCTTCGACGCCAACCACATGGTCGCCTCCGACACCACCGCGTCCGGCACGTCGCTGGCCCGCACCACCACGTACGTGCGCGGTCCCGACAACCGCATCGACGCCGTCGTCGACCCCTACAACCGGCGCACCAACTACACCTACGACGCCCAGCAACGGCCCACCGCGATCACCGCCCTGGTGGGCACCGCCGACCAGTACGTGACCGGCCAGGTCACCTACGGCCCGTTCGACCAGCCGCTGACCACCACCGACGCGGCGGGCAAGACCACCACCTACACCTACGACGCCAAGGGCAACCCGCTCACCGTCACCGACCCGCTGGGCCGCAAGTCCACGATGACCTGGACCTCGGCGGGCCGGGCGGCGACGGTCACCACACCCGGCGGCGCCGTCACCACCATCACCCACGAGGCCGGGGCACCGGTCTCGGTCAAGGACCCGCTGGGCCGCGTCTCGACGATGTTCGTCGACGCCGCGGGCAGGCCGGTGAAGGAGACCGACCCGCTCGGCGCCTCGACGCTCACCCAGTACGACGCGCAGAACCAGCCGATCGCCGTCACCGACCCGAACGGGGGCGTCAGCCGCTACGCCTACGACGCGGGCGGCAACATCACCACCTTCACCGACCAGCGCGGCAAGGTCACCCGCTGGGCCTACGACGGCCAGGACCGGGCCACCTCCACCACCGACCCGCTCAACCGCGGCGCCACCACCACCTAC
Source organism: Actinokineospora sp. PR83 (assembly GCF_021056305.1). NCBI lineage: Bacteria > Bacillati > Actinomycetota > Actinomycetes > Pseudonocardiales > Pseudonocardiaceae > Actinokineospora > Actinokineospora sp. PR83. The sequence goes on along the minus strand of NZ_JAJCXD010000093.1, from coordinate 11,260 downwards.
GACGCCGCGGGCCGACCCACCGCGTCGGTCAGCCGCGCGGGCCTGCGCACCGAGACCACCTACGACGCGCTCGACCGCCCGACCAAGACCCGGTTCGGGGTGACCAGCGCGACCGCGCAGCAGTCGCAGGTCACCTACACCTACGACGCCCTCGACCGGCTCACCGCGCTGACCGACAGCGCGGGCGGCACCACCACCCACACCTTCGACGCCCGCGACCGGCTGGTCAGCACCACCGGCCCCAACGGCACCGTCGGCCACGGCTACGACGCCGTCGACCGGCGGACCTCGACCACCCTGCCGGGCCTGCCCACCACGACCTACGGCTACGACGCGGCGGGCTGGTTCACCGGCGTCACCCGCGGCACCGAGTCGGTGACCGTCGCCCGCGACACCACGGGCAGGCCGACCACCGTCACCCTGCCCGGCGGCTGGACCCAGACCTACACCCACGACGCCGCCAACCAGGTCACCGGCATCGCCTACGCCCAGGGCGGCACCGCCAAGGGCGCCATCGGCTACGCCTACGACCCCACCGGCAGGCTCGCCGCGGTCACCGGCACCCTCGCCAGGACCACCCTGCCCGCCGCCCGCGCCGCGCTGAACTACAACGACGCCAACCAACTCGTCGCCGCGGGCGTCACCCACGACAACGACGGCAACCTCACCGCGGACGGCACCACCGGCTACACCTGGAACGCCCGCGGCGAGCTGACCGGCACCAGCAGGACCGGCCTCACCGCCACCTTCACCTACGACGCGGCGGGCAACCGCAGCGCCCGCACGGTCGGCGGTGTCACCACCAGGTTCCTCTACGACGGGGCGAACGCCGCCGCCGAACTCGACGGCACCGGCGCGCTGTCGGCGAGCCTGCTGTCCGGGGGAGTGGACCAGTGGTTCGCCCGCACCAGGGCAGGGATCACCGACACCACCCTGACCGACGCCCTCGGCTCCCCGATCGCCCTCGGCCGCGCCGACGGCACCACCGCGGCCGACCTGGCCACCGACCCGTTCGGCGTGCCGACGACCACCGGCGACAAGCGCGGGTCCGACCTCGGCTTCACCGGCCGCCAGGACGACGGCACCGGGCTGATGCAGTACCGGGGCCGCTACTACAGCCCGGGCACGCAGCGGTTCGTCTCCGAGGACCCGATCGGCCTGCAGGGCGGCACGAACCTCTACGCCTACGTGGAGAACTCGCCCACCAACTACACCGACCCGTCCGGCAACAACCCGATCGTGGTCGGCTGCCTGGTCGGCGCCGCCTCCGGTGCCGCGATGGACTACCTCGGGCAGCGCCTCTCCGGCCGCAAGGTCGACTGGGGCTGGAGCGGCGTGGGCGGTTCCGCGGCAGCGGGCTGCGCGGTGGGCGCCCTCGGCGGCTGGCTCGGGTCGGCGGGCAAGTCCTTCCCGGGGATCAAGCCCGGCTCCTCCGGCGGTCCCACCGCGGGCAAGCGGTTCCCGGAAAGCGTGCGGCAGCAGGCACTCAAGGAGAACCCCAGCACCTGTGTGTATTGTCGGATGGAGACCAAGACCCCGCAGGTCGACCACGCGATCCCCCGGGTGAAGGGCGGCGACGCCACGTTGCCGAACGCGCAGACGACCTGCCCGCACTGCAACGCGTCGAAGGGCTCCGGGACCGTGCCGAAGACACCGCCTGCGGGCTACCGCGGCAGTTGGCCGCCGAGCTGGTGGCCTCGGTGACCCAGGACGCCGTGCACCCGGAACCGGTGTGGCGGGAGCGCTCCGACTTCATCATCGGGGCGCCCCTGCCGGAACCGGGCCGCAGCGAGCAGCTCTGGGCCCGCAGGCTCGACGAGCACCGGTTCGAGGTGTGCTGCGTCCCGTTCTTCCTCTACGACGTGGCCTTGGGCGACGTCGTCACCACCGACGCCGCCTACGACCTGGTCGGGGTGCAGGTGCGCTCCGGCCGCTCGGTCCTGCGCGCCTGGTTCGGCGACTCCCCGCTCGGCAAGGCCGAACGCGACGCGGTCGCCGCCGACCTGGCCGCCGCGGGCGGCCTGCTGGAGTGGTCCTCGCCCAACCTGCTCGCGGTGGACGCCGCCGACGCGGCGGTGGCCGACGCGGTCACCGCCCGGCTGACCGAGCGGGAAGCCAGGGGCCACCTGGTGTTCGAGGTCGGCAGCCGCCCGGGCGGCAGCGCCGGATGAGCCCGCTGACCCGGCGGGAACTGCTGGGCCGCACGGCCGGGCTGGCCGCCCTGGCCTGCCTCGCCGCCTGCGCCGACCCCGGCTCACCCCCTGACCGGGCCGGGCTGCACCCGGCGCTGCGCACCCCGCGCCCGGCGGGGGCCATCGCCTTCCTCGGCGCGGCCCCCGCCGCGCGCGAGGCACTGCTGGCCGCCCGGGCCGCGGACGTCACGGTCGGCCTCGGCGCCACCCTGGCCCCCGAGGCCGGTCGGATGCCGGACTTCCCCGGCGAGGTCCTGCTCCCCGAACGCACCCACCCGGACGCCTTCGTCCAGGTGGAGGGCGACGACCAGGCCGAGTGCTCCCGCCGCCTCGACGCCGTCCTCGCCACCCTCCCCGGCCTCGCGGTCCGCTGGCGCACCCCCGTGCGCCGCGACGTCATCGACGCCGTGGGGGACAAACCGTTGCAGCGCAACCCCTTCGGCTTCGTCGAAGGGCAGACCAACACCGCCGACGCGATCCTCCTGCCCTCCGGCGCGAGCCTCGTCGCCGTCCGGGTCATCCGCATGGCCCACCAGCTCTGGGACGCCGATCCCCCGGAAACCCAGCGCCGCATCCTCGGCCGCCACCCCGACGGCACCTGGCTCGACGGCACACCCCCACTGGGCACCCCCGACTTCACCGCCGACCCCGACGGCGCCACCACCCCGCTGGACTCCCACGTGCGCACCATGAACCCGCGCACCCCCGGCACCCCGGCCCCGCGCATGCTCCGCCGCTCCTGGATCTACGAGGGCACCCCCGCCGGTGCTCTCCGCGACGACGGGGTCGTGTTCATGGCCTTCCAGAACGACTTCAGCACGGGTTTCGCCCTCGCCCAGCAGCGCCTCACCGCCGACGCCCTGCACCCGTACCTGCTCACGGTGGGTGGCGGGTACTTCGTGGTCCCTGCCTGAGGACTGTACGGTCTTCCGCATGTCGGAACCGCCCCACCCGCCGCGCAGGCCCATCCCGGAACAGTGGCGCGAGCAGGGAAACCCCGAGCAGCCGTACCGCGACCAGTACCGCGAGTCCGGGTACCAGGACCCCGGCCACCAGGACCCGGGCGCCTGGGAGCAGCAGGAAGCCGGTCACCAAGGTCGCGGCTGGGACGCCGGGTACCAGGGTGGCGGCTACCAGGCCGGGTACCAGGATGGCGGACACCAGCCCTCCGCCCCCCGCCGGGAAGTTCGAGAACCCGGTGCTCGGCAGCCGCGGGTTCCCCAGTCGCAGCCGCGCGTTCCCCAGTCGCGGCCCGAGCGGCCGCAGCGGGCCGAATCGGGCGGTGGCGGGTTCCGCGTCCCCGGCCTCGGCATGGTGCTGGCCCTCCTCGGCACGCTGGTCCAGGTCGTCAGCCTCACCCTCCTGCCCTGGCTCACCGGCGCGGGCGGCAACTCCGCCTCCCTGATCGACCTGTGGAAGGCCGTCTCCGCCGACGGCGGTCCCCAGGACTTCGGCGACTGGTACGTCCTGCTGTTCAGCTACCCCCTGGTCGTGCTCGGCGTCCTGCTCGCCTTCACCGCTGTGCTGGAGTCGGTGGCGATGAAGGTCGTCTGGGGCGGCCTCGCCCTCCTCGGACTCGGCTACGTGGCCCTGCGCTTCGGGCTCGGCCCGTTCACCGGCCTGTTCGGCGTCGAGGAGGGGTTCAGCGCCGAGCAGTTGGCGATCGGCGCGGGTGCGCTCGTCCTGGCGATCGGCGTGGCGTTCGCGTTGAAGACGGCGATCAGCATGTTCCGCCGCATCGCCGGGGTCATCCTGCTGGCGCTGTCCGGGGTCCACGTCTCCGCCGTGGTCGACCTGGCGAAGGGCGTCGAACTCGCCGACCTCAGCCCGGGCGCCTTCGGCCCCACCGCGGGCTACCTGCTCATCGGCATCGCCGCACTGGTCGGTCCCCGCCGGTTCGCCTGATCAACACCCTTGGAATGTGACCCGGGTCACTGTCGCCCAACGAGGCTGAGGTGGACACGTCTCAGGGGGTGACGCGGATCGCGTCGACTCACCGGCACCCGGGAATCCCCGGGGGCGCCGGAATCTCTGGGGGAATCAGATGAACAAGTTCGTCATGCCCGTGCTCGCCGCCCTGGCGGGTGTCACAGCGCTCGCCCAGCCCGCGAGCGCGGGAACGGCCAGGGAAGCCGCCCAGGCCGACCTCAACGGGGACGGCCGCGCGGATCGCGTGGTGGTCGAGGCCGTCGCCGGTGCGCCGGAGGTCCAGTCCCTGGTCGCCACCGTGAACGGCGTCCGGCTCACCGCCCGGCCGCCGATGGACAACTACGGGGGCGTCCAGCCGCTGCGCGTGGTCGACCTCGACGGCGACGGCCGGGACGAGGTGCTGGTCGTCCAATCCGTGGGGGCCAACACCACCTCGTCGGGGGTGTGGGGCCTCTACGGCGGCCTCCGCCCGATGCTCACCGCCGACCGGGCACCCCTGCTGCTCTGGGAAGGCGGGGGCATCAGCGCGATCAGCCGCTACGGCTGCGAGCAGACGGCCACGGGACGGCAGCTCGTGACGGTCGGTGCCCAGTTGACCGACTGGGACAACGGGGTCTACGAGGGGGAGCGCGTCACCTACGCGGTGACCGGGCGCGTGGCGACCGAGACGTCCCGGACGCCCGTGACCGGCGGCAGCCAGGACCCGCTGTTGCAGGCCGACCCGCAGACCTGCGCCTGATCGGCACCACCCGGTCGGCGCGCACGCGCTCCGGTGCGGTGTGACCCGAGTCCGCCGGACTCGGGTCACACCGCGTGCTCCCGCCCGACCCGAGGGCCGGGCGGGGGTTCAGCGCAGGGGAGTGGCGTCCTCGGGCACCCGCTCGGACTCGCGGGTCGGACCGGGCGGGGTGCCGTCGCCGAAGGGCCTGCCGCCCAGGGATTCGCGGCCGTGCGGGGTGACCCAGTCGGACAGGTCCGGGCCCTCGGGGACGATGCCGGTGGGATTGATGTCCTTGTGCACGATGTAGTAGTGCTGCTTGATCTGGGTGAAGTCGGTGGTGTCGCCGAAACCCGGGGTCTGGAACAGGTCGCGCGCGTAGGCCCACAGGGCGGGCATCTCGGTCAGCCGGTTCCGGTTGCACTTGAAGTGCCCGTGGTACACCGGGTCGAACCGGGCCAGCGTGGTGAACAGCCGCACGTCGGACTCGGTGATGGTGTCGCCGACGAGGTAGCGGCGGTCGGTGAGGCGTTCCTCCAGCCAGTCCAGCGCGGTCCACAGCCGGTCGTAGGCCTTGTCGTAGGCTTCCTGGCTGCCCGCGAACCCGCACCGGTAGACGCCGTTGTTGACCTCGGTGAAGACCCGCTTGTTGACCTCGGCCATCTCGTCGCGGTGCTCCTCGGGCCACAGGTCCGGCGCCCCGGGGCGGTGGTGCTCGCGCCACTCGGTGGAGAAGTCCTCGGTGATCCGCGGGAAGTCGTTGGTGACCACGGCGCCGGTGGTGGTGTCCACAATGGCGGGAACGGTGATGCCGCGCGGGTAACCGGGCTGCCGCTTGAAGAACGCCTCCTGCAACCGCTCGATGCCCAGCACCGGGTCCCGCCCGCCCGGGTCGAGGTCGAACGTCCACGACCGCGCGTCGTGCGTGGGGCCCGCGAGCCCCATGGAGATCGCGTCCTCCAGGCCCAGCAGCCTGCGCACGATGATCGCCCGGTTCGCCCACGGGCACGCCCTGGCCGCGATCAGCCGGTACCGCCCGGCCTCCACCGGGAACCCGTCGCGCCCGTCGGCGGTGATCCGCGTGCTGATGTAGTTGGTGTCCCTGGTGAACTCCTTGCCCACGACGGTGTACTTGCCGCCTTCGGTGTGCTCGGAGTTCTGCGCGCTCTGCTCTGCCACGCCACCAACCCTATCCCCGCCCGCGCGGGGAGGCAGCCCGTCCGGCGCGCTCAGCGGTCGCCGAGGACGTCGCGGAGTTGGTGGCGGCCGCTGATGCCCAGCTTCGGGTAGGCGTTGTGCAGGTGGGAGCCGACCGTGCGGTGCGACAGGAAGAGCTGCTCGGCGATCTCGCGGTTGCGCAGGCCGCGGGCGGCCAGCCGCACGATCTCGCGCTGCTGGGACGTCAGGTCCGCGAGCGGGTCGGCCGCGGGCGCGGGACCGGTGGCGGCGCCGCTGGCGCGCAGTTCGGCCCGGGTGCGGTCGGCGAGGTCGACCGCACCCAGTCGGGTGAAGGTGTCCAGGGCGGCGCTGAGCAGGGGCCGGGCCTCCAGGGCGCGGCGGCGCCTGCGCAGCCAGCGGGCGTAGTGCAGGCGGGCGCACGCCCGTTCCAGCGGCCACTGCTCACCGGCCGGGTCGACCACGGCCAGCCGGTAGGCGCGTTCGGTGTCGGCGAGCGGGGCCGGGCCGTCGGCGCGCTCGACCTCGCCGACCAGGGCTTCGGCGTGGCGCAGGAGCAGGCGCACCCGGGTGGTGGGCTGCTCGCCGTGGCGGGCGCGCTCGGCCGCGACCAGGGCGGCGGTGTCGTCGGCGTGCCCGGGGTCGCCGGTGAGGCGGGCGGCGGCGGCGAGGTCGGCGACGGAGTGGGCGGACAGGACGTGGTGCAGGGGCGTCCCGTCGGCGGCGAAGAGGGCCCGGAGGTGGCGGTAGGCGGTCTCCCCGTCCCCGTCGACCAGGGCGGCCAGGCCCGCGGCGCGCAGGAGCCTGGCGTGGGTGGCGCGGTTCTCGTCCAGTTCGATCGACGGCCACACCGGCGCCACCCCGGCGCCCGGGCCGCCGCGCAGGACCAGCAGTTCCGCGCGCAGCGCCGCCACGTCGGCGGCGAGGTGACGCAGGCGGTGCACGGCCGCCACCGTGGAGACCTCGTCCAGCAGGTCGTCGGCCTCGGCCCAGCGGCCGGTGGCGATGAGCGCCGAGGCCAGGGCGGGCGCGCACGCGGCGACCGCGCCGGTCGACCGCTGCGGGCGCAGCACGGCGAGCGCCTGCCGGAACGCGGTGACGGCGGTGTCGGACTCGTCGGCGAGCCAGGCCACCGACGCCAGGCACAGCAGCCGGGTGACCTCGGCGGCCCCGGTCAGGCCGCGGTGCACCGCGGCGCGCTCGGACCTGATGAGGCGCACGGCGTTCGCGGCGGGGCCTGCCTGGGCGAGCAGGTTCTCCCGCAGCACCGGCCACACCTGCGAATCGACCACGTCGTGGTCGAGGCGGGCGAGCAGGCCCGGCAGCGGCGCGCGGTGCTCGGGCAGTCCTGACTGGACCGACACCGCGGCGAGCACACCGGTCAGCGCCAGCGCGGTGCGCACGGCCCGCGGGCGGTGCTCGCGCAGGCAGGCCAACAGCAGGGTGAACGCCTCGCGCTGGTGCGCCGACAGGGACAGGGCGTGCCCGGCCCCGCAGGCCGCCACGCCCAGCACGTCCGGGTCGTCGGTCAACCGGGTGACCCGCCGGTGCAGGTCGAGGACCCAGGCGGGGTCGCCGACGTCGTCGGCCGCGGTGATCGCCGCGGCGTACCGGCGTGCCCGCTCCCCGGGGTCGGGGGTGCACTCCGCGGCGCGTTCGAGCGCCCGCGCGGCGGCGAAAACCCCGTCGCGCGACCGGGCCAGGGCCGCGGTCTCCTCCAGGGCGCCTGCCACGTCCTCGTCCGGTCCGACCGCCGCCTCGGCCAGGTGCCAGGCCCGGCGGGCCGGGTCCGCGCCCAGGGCGTCGGCCAGGTCGCGGTGGACGCGGGCGCGCAGCGCGGCGGGTGCGCCGTCGTGGGCGGCGGCGCGGACCAGCGGGTGCCGGAACCGCACCCGCCCGTCCACGATGGACAGCAGGTCCGCGTCCTCCGCGGGCGCCCAGCGGGTCAGGTCGTCGCCGATGCCCGCTGCGGCCATGGTGGTCGCCAGGTCCTCGTGCTCGGCGGCAGCGGCGTAGACCAGCAGCCGCCGGGTGTCCTCGGGCAGGTCGCGGAGTCGTTCGGCGAAGACCTCCTGCACCCGCGGCGCGGCGGTGCCGCCCGCTGCCCGCGACAGCTCCACCAGGGCCAGCGGGCTGCCCGCCGCCCGCCGGAGCACGTCGAGCCGGGCCCGACCGGTCGGGGCACCGGGCAGCCCGTCGAGGAGCCGGGCGGCGTCGCCCTCCGACAGCGGGCCCAGCACCACCGCGGGCACGGACGCGTCGACCCGGGACGGGCGGACCGCGCCGCGCGCGGCCAGCAGCACCGCGAGCCGCTCGGTGGTCAGGCGGCGCAGCGCGAAGCCCAGCACCGCGCAGGAGTCCCGGTCGACCAGGTGCACGTCGTCGACCACGAGCAGCACCGGCCGCCGCGCGGACAGCGCCCCGAGCAGGGTCAGCACCGCCACCCGCAGCGACGTCGGGTCCGGCACGCCCGGGGCCAGGCCGAAGGCGGTCAGCACGGCGTCGCGCAGGTGCGCGGCCAGGTTGTCCACGGCGGGCAGCACCGGGCGCAGCAGTTGGTGCAGGGCGGCGAACGACTGCTCCGACTCCGCCGGGCACCCCTGCGCGGCCAGCACCAGGTACCCGGCCGCGGTCGCCCGCTCGGTGCCCACCGCCAACAGCGTCGTCTTGCCCTCGCCGGGGTCCCCGAGCAGCAGCAACGCCCGCGGCCCCGAAGCCGCACCGTCCACGGCGTCGCGGACGGCGGTGTGCTCCGCCGTGCGCCCGACCAGGTCCACACGCGCCTCCCGGGTGCTCCGCCGACCGCCCCCTCGACTGTCCCGGAACGGTACCTCCGAACGGCCGGGGAGTGGTGGACGCGGCGCCCCGAGCCGTAGGATCGCACCGAGGTGAGGCCGATGGGATCCGACCGGATCGACGCGGGTGACGTCCCCCCGGAGCGCGTCCCCGTGGTCCTCGACCCCGCGGTGGACCGGCTGGTGCGCGCCTCCGCCGCCCCGCCGCACCTGCAACAGCTCGGCCCGGACGACGGCAGGCTGGCCCTGCTGGAGTCCCAGGAGCACACGGGCGACGACGAGCGCGTACACGCCCGGTTCGCCGTTGCCCCGCTGGAACCGTCCGGCCTGGTGGGCTTCACCGTCTTCCGCCCGGCCCACCTCCCGGGCCCCCTCCCGGTCGTCCTCTACGTCCACGGCGGACGCTGGATGCTCGGCGACGGCCGCACGCACGCCAGGCTGGTCCGCGAACTCGCCCTCGCCTCCGGGGCGGCGTTTGTCGTCCCCGAGTACACCCGCACCCCCGAGGCCCGCTACCCGGTCGCGATCGAGGAGTGCTACTCGCTGCTGACCTGGGCCGTGGCCAACGCCACCGACCTCGACCTGGACGGCACCCGCCTCGCGGTCGCGGGCGACTGCGCCGGTGCGACCCTGGCCACAGCCCTGACCATGCTGTCGAAGCAGCGCGGCGGCCCCCGCATCCGCGCCCAACTCCTCTACTACCCCCTCACCGACCCAAGCTGCGACAGCCGCTCGCACCGCCTCTTCGCCGACGGCTACCTGCTCAGCAGCGAGCAGACCCACTGGTACTGGCAGGAGTACGCCGACCGCCCCGCCGACCTCACCGAGCCCACCGCCGCCCCCCTGCGCGCCACCCCGCAGCAGCTCACCGGCTTACCGCCCGCCCTGGTCATCTCCGCCGAAGCCGACGTCGTCCGGGACGAGGCCGAGGAGTACGCCCGACAGCTCCGCGCGGCCGGGGTGGCGGTCACCGCGACCCGCTACCTGGGCACCACCCACGACTTCGTGTCACTGCGTGCCCTGCAACACACCCCGGCGGCCCGAGCGGCGATCAGCCAGGGCGCCGCCTTCCTCGCCGAGGCACTGGCACCGCGCTGAGGCCACTTGCGTCGTTCGACCGATGCGCGACCGGGGCCGCGCGGCGCAGGCTGGCGGCATGACCGACACACCGGTGCTCGAACCCGCCGCCCAGGAATTCGCCGACGCCACCAGCAAGCCCCCGTTCCTCTACGACCTCGGCCCCGTAGAGGGGCGCAAGGCCGTGGACGGCGTCCAGTCCGGCGAGGGCGTGGAACGCCCCGACGCCGACATCACCGACCTGACGATCCCCGGCGGCCCCTCCGGCGAGGTGTCGATCCGCATCGTGCGCCCCGCGGGTGCCACCGGCGTGCTGCCCGCCGTCCTCTACACCCACGGCGCGGGCTGGGTGTTCGGCAACGCCCACACCCACGACCGCCTGGTCCGTGAGCTGGCGGTCCGCGCGGGCGCCGCGGTGGTCTTCACCAACTACAGCCTCTCGCCCGAGGCCCGCTACCCGGTGGCGATCGAGGAGGTCTACACCGCACTCCAGTGGATCGCCGCCAGCGGTGCCGAGCACGACATCGACCCGGCCCGCATCGCCGTGGCCGGTGACTCGGTGGGCGGCAACATGACCGCCGCGATCACCCTCATGGCCAAGCAGCGCGGCGGCCCCGCCCTAGCCGCGCAACTGCTGTTCTACCCGGTCACCGACGCGAACTTCGACACCGCGTCCTACGAGGAGTTCGCCTCCGGCTACTTCCTGTCCCGCGACGGGATGCGCTGGTTCTGGGACCAGTACACGACCGACCCGGCCCAGCGCGCCGAGATCACCGCCTCGCCGCTGCGCGCCACCCTCGACGACCTCGCGGGCCTGCCCCAGGCGCTGGTGATCGTCGGCGAGGCGGACGTCCTGCGCGACGAGGGCGAGGCCTACGCCGCCAAGCTGCGCGCGGCGGGCGTGCCCACGACCGCGGTCCGCTACCAGGGCATCATCCACGACTTCGTCATGGTCGACGCCATGCGCGACACGAACGCCGCGAAGGCCGCCACCCGCCAGGGCGGCGACTTCCTGCGCGACGCCCTGCACGCGTGAGCGCCGCCACGGTCGTCCCGGTCCACGGGGCCTCCGGCTTCGCCCCGGTGATCTCCGCGCTGCTCGCCGACGGCACCGACGTCAGCGGAGAAGCCCTCCGCGCGGTGGAGGGGGCAGCGTGACCCGGCCCGAACCGCCCGTCCTGGTCCTCGGGGCCACCGGCGGGCAGGGCGGCGCCGTGCTGCGCGCGCTGCGCGACGCCGGGCGGCCGGTGCGGGCGCTGGTCCGCGACCCGGCCGCCCCGGCGGCGGCCCGGCTGGCCGCAGCCGGGGTCGAGCTGGCGGCGGGCGGGTTCACCGACCGGGCCGCGCTGGCCGCCGCCATGTCCGGGGTGGCG
>NZ_JAJCXD010000092.1:22535-29078 GCF_021056305.1 Actinokineospora sp. PR83 | reverse complement strand
GGTGCCCGGGTGGCTGCCCGGCCGGCGGTTGGTGGCCGCTGTGGCGGTGGGGTTCGGGGTGGGGTCTAGAGGTCCAGGCCGAGCCTGTGGAGTTCGTGGCGGGCGAGGGTGTCGATGGCCTCGGGGTCGCCGGTGCGCCAGCCGGTGGCGATGCCCTTGGTCTTGGCGAGGCGGGGGAGGGAGGTGGTGACCAGGGCTCGCAGGGCGAGGAGGTCGTGGCCCTCGGTGCCCGCGGCGCGGAGGCGGGTGGCGGCGGTGGCCTCGCGGACGTAGCGGTAGCGGCGGGGGAACCAGACGATGAGGAGGAAGGCGATCGGGACGGCGATGAGGGCGATGGTGACCCAGAGGGCGAGGTCCTGCACCGCCTCGATCTGCCACTGGCCCGCCGCGGTGAGCTTGTCGCCCGCGCCGGAGCCGGTTTTGAGGGCGCCCGCGAGTTGGTCGCCGACCAGGGGGACGTCGTCGGCGTGGGAGGCGGCCTGGTCGAAGGTGTCGCGGAGGTTGCCGCCCGCGGTGATGAGGCCGTCGCCGGGGCCGCGGAGTTCGAGGATGCGTTCGCGGACCTCCTTGGCCAGCCAGGTGGCGAGCAGGACGAGGAGGAGGGCGACCAGGTCGCCGACCGCCTGCCTGGTGCGGCGGGTCGGGTTGTCGGCGTAGAGCTTCATCTGCCCTGGGTACCCGGTTCCGGGAAGGGCGACGCTCAGCCGAACAGCGGCACGCGAACGACCCGGGACGCGCGGAAGGGCCGCCCCGCTGGGGGACGGCCCTTCCGGTCAGTGCTGTGCTCAGGCGGTGCGCTTGCGGCGGGCGTACCAGAAGGCGCCCGCGCCGCCGCCGATGAGGGCGACGCCGCCGATGGCCAGCGGGAGGATGCCGGTGGCGCCGGTGTTGGCCAGGTCGTCCTCGTTGGCGACCGGGGTCACGCCGCCGTTGTCACCCGAGCCGGAGCCCGAGTCCGAGCCGGGGCCGGAGCCCGGCGTGGTGGCCACCGGGGACGAGGTGGGGTTGGCCGGGGTGGTGCTCGGGCCGCCGTCGCCGCCGCCGTCCGGGTTCGGGGTGGTGGTGACCGGACCGCCGCCCGCGGTCTTGCTGCACTTGGCCTGGGACACGATGATGTCGCCCTGCGCCAGGTTCTTGAGCTGGCCGCCGAAGCTGACGTGCAGGGCGTTGACGGTCAGCGAACCGTCGGCGCCGGTGATCTGCTCGTCCACGGAGACGGTGGCCAGGCCCGCGACGTCGACCTTGGCGCGCGCCGAGACGTCGACCTTGTGGCCCATCAGGGTCACCTCGGCCAGGGTGGACTTGCCGGTGACGGTCTTGCCGTCGCTGGTGCAGGTGGCCTCGACGATCTTCGCCTTGAGGATGCCCAGCACGTCGACCTCGGCGACGCTGGCGGTGCTGACCAGCTTCGAACCGGTCAGGTCCGAGGAGGCGTTGACGACCTTCGCCAACACGCCCGCCTTGGCCAGGTCCACCTTGACGACCGACTTGTCATCCCCGGCCGGGTAGGTGGCCAGCGGCGCCGGGCCGACCGACACCGAAGCGGCGTTGAGCGCCTTGGCCTGCACGGACACGGCGAAGGCACTACCCGTGGGGCCACCGGTGGCAGCCGCGAACGGGGCGGTCAGCGCGGTCAGCGCGGCGGTGCCTGCAACAGCGGCGGAGAGAGCGAACAGGCGGGGAGGACGCACGGGGGACTCCAAGGTCGGGCGGGGCCGAATGGCCGATCGGGAACGCCAGGATGGCCGTCATCCCTTTGGCGGATCAAGTCCACAACCGTGACCTTTTCCGGGAGAAAAGTAGCGCTCCGCAACAAAGTGTCAGTTTTTCGGGTGAATCCGCACCATCGTGCAGAACCGTGTGGATCTTCGTTCGCCGATCACAACAAAAATGCCCGCCGTCACCGGGGGTGCGTGATCGGTTTCACAAGGCAACGAGGCCGTTCCCGGGGGCGGGAACGGCCTCGCTGTGCATGGGCGGGTGGTCGGTGGGTGTCACCTCCGCAGGAAGTCCAGCAGCACGCGGTTCCACTCCTCGGCGTGGCTCACGTCCACCCGTGCGGTCCACCCGCGACGACGTGCAGCTCGCTGCCGGGCACCGCCGCGTGGGTGCCCCCCCGGAACCCCCGAACGGCACGGTCGCGTCGCTGTCGCCGTGCAGCACCGGGGTGGGCAGGGAGAGCTTGCCGAGGTCGTCGCGGAAGTCGGTGGCCCCGAAGGTCGTCATGCAGGCGAGAACGGCCTTCTTGTCCGCCTGGTCGCACAGCGCCCGCGCCTCCCGCAGCCGCGCCTCGGTGACCCGCACCCGGCGACCTCGCCGCCGCCCATCGAGAAGCCGACCAGGGGCCTCGGCAGGCACCGGCACCTGGTACTCCCACGATTCGCCCGACAGCGGCCAGTCGTGGATCGGGACGACCGGCCGCCCCGGGCCGCCGGTGTCGTCCACGTGCAGGTCGGTGTCGCGGAACAGCCCGTGGTGGGCGGTGATCTCAGCCGTGTGCTCCCCTGTGGTCCCGTCGGTGGTACCCCCGGCTACCCGCCGGTCCCCGGTCGAACGCCCACACCGCCCGAAACCGCACCCGCCCACTACGGCGACGAGGCCGCTCCCGGTCGCCGGGAACGGCCTCGTCGGGTTCGGGCGGGTGGCTACTTGACGCCACCGGCGGTCAGCCCGGCGACGATCCGGCGCTGGAACAGCAGCACCAGGATCACCAGCGGGATGGTGACGATCACGCCCGCGGCCATCTGGGTGCCGAAGGGGGCGTCGAAGTCGGTGGTGCCGGTGAACTGGGAGCTGATGACCGGCGCCGTCTTGAGGCTCTTCTCGTTCACCACCGACAGGGCGATGATGAACTCGTTCCACGCCGCGATGAAGGTGATGATCGCGGTGGTGAACACGCCGGGGGCGGCCAGCGGGAGGATGACCTTCCGGAAGGCCTGCGCCGGGGTGCAGCCGTCGATCTGGGCCGCCTCCTCCAACTCGGTGGGCATCTGCCGGAAGAACGCGGTCAGGTTCCACACCGCCAGCGGCAGGGCGAAGCTCATGCTCGGCACGATCATCGCCTGGTAGGTGTTGATCCAGCCGATCGAGCTGAACAGCTCCAGCAGCGGCACCAGCAGGGAGATGGTGGGGAACATCGAGGTGATCATGACGATGCCCAGCACCAGGTTCTTGAACTTGAAGTCCAACCGGGCCAGTGCGTAGGCGGTGAGCGTGCCGATCAGCAGGACCAGCACCGTGGTGATGCCCGCGACCAGGAACGAGTTGAGCAGCGCGCGCAGGAAGCCGTTGTCCTCCGAGAACGCGGCGCCGTAGTTGTCCAGCGAGAACGGGCTGGGCACCGGGGCGTCGGAGAAGATGTCGTTCGAGCGGCGCAGGCTGGAGACCAGCATCCAGTAGAACGGCGACAGGCAGTACAGCACGATGGCGCCGATGCCCGCGTACGGCGCCCACCAGTACCAGGGGCGGCCCTTGCCCAGAGCGGCCGCGGCGGCCCGCGGGGGTGCGTCGAGTGTGGTGGTCATCGGCCCTTCTTCCCGTCGCGGGTGCCGAGGACGTCGGCGCCGAGGAGTTTGACGAACACGAACGCGACGACCGCGACGTAGGCGAACAGGAAGATCGAGTACGCCGACGCGGGGCCGTACTTGCCGAACTTCACCGCCTCCTCGTAGGCGATCACGGTGATGGTGTCCGTGGCGTCCTTGCCCGGCCCGATCAGGGTGAACGGCAGGTCGAACAGGCGCAGCGTGTCGAGGATGCGGAACAGCACCGCCACCAGCAGCGTCGGCTTGACCAGCGGCAGCGTGATCGACCAGAAGGTCTTCCACGGCGACGCGCCGTCCAGCTTGGCCGCCTCGTAGACCTCGTTGGAGATGACCTGCAGGCCCGCCAGGACCAGCAGGCCGATGAACGGCGCGGTCTTCCACGTGTCGGCGATGATGACCGCGAACCACGCCTGGATGCCGTCGGTGGTCCACAGGATCGGCTCGTCCATGTCCAGGATCTTGTTGACCACGCCGTCGGCCTGGAAGATCCACCGCCACAGCAGACCGGCGATCGCCGTCGGCACCGCCCACGGCACCAGGATCGCCGCGCGCACCAGCGCCCGGCCCTTGAACGCCCGGTGCATCACCAGCGCCATCAGCACCCCGAGCACGACCTCGATGGACACCGCGACGACGGTGAACGTGGTGGTGTTCGTCAGCGCGTTGCGGAAGCGCTCACCGGCGTCCCCGCTGAACATGTCGGTGAAGTTGTCCAGCCCGACGAACGTCTCGCCGGACTGCACCAGGCCCGTCTCCGGGTCGATGCCGTCGTTGTCGCGGTAGAAGGACAGCCGGAACGCCGCGAGGATCGGGTAGGCCACCACCAGCGCCAGCACGAGCATGGTGGGGGAGACCAGCAGCGCGGCCAGTCGGCCGGTGCCCGCGCGCCGGTTCTGCTTCACGGGCGGGGCGGGAGGGGGTGGTGTGGGCGGTGCGTCGACAGTGGTCGCCATGCGGGATCTCCAGCGGCGGAACGGGTACAGGGGTTTCCGGTACGGGAACGGGGCCTCGGCTGATCCGCCGAGGCCCCGTCGCACGCGACTACTGCTTGGTCAGCTCTTCCAGCTTGGACTGCAGCTTCTTGAGCGCGTCCTCGCTGGTCGTGGTGCCGCCCATGGCGTCGTAGGCGGCCTGCTGGATCGCCGAGGACACCTCCTGGTACTTGACCACCGCGGGGCGCTTCTTGGCCGCCTCGATGCTCTTCTTCAGCTCGGTCAGGTACGGGAACTGCGCGACCAGGGCCTGCTCGTCGTACAGGGAGGCCCAGGTCGGCGCCTGCGAGGTCTTCTCCAGGTTGGCGCGCTGCTGCTGCTCGTCGACCGAGTACTTGATGAAGTCCAGCGCGGTCTTCTTGTTCTTGGCGAAGCTGGAGATGGCGTAGTTGTGCCCGCCCAGGGTCGAGGCGCCGGGGCCGTCGAGGCCGGGCAGCGGGGCGACGGCGAACTTGCCCGCCACCTGCGAGGAACCGTCGGTCGCGTTGGCCTTGGCGTACTGGTACGGCCACTGGCGCTGGAACAGCAGCTCACCGGCCTGGAAGGCGCGGCGGCCCTCCTCCTCCTTGAAGGTGCGCGCCTTCGGGCTGATCTGACCGGACTTGACGCCCTCGACGAGGAAGTCCAGGCCCTTCTTGGCCTCGGCGGTGTTGACGTTCGGCTTGCCGTCGTCACCGACGACAACACCGCCCGCGGAGTTGACCGCCTCGGAGAAGTTGACCGTCAGGCCCTCGTACTTCTCGAACTGCCCGGCGTAGCAGGAGACACCCGGGGCGGTCGGCAGGACCTTGTCGCAGGCCGCCTTCATCTCCGCCCACGTGGTCGGCGGCTTGACGCCCGCCGCGTCGAGCAGGTCCTTGCGGTAGTACAGCAGGCCGCCGTCGGAGGTGGTCGGCACCGCGTAGAGCTTGTTGAAGTACTTGCCGGTCTCGACGGTGGCGGGCAGCAGCTTGTCCAGCGGCAGCTCCGACTCGGGAAGCTGGGTGACCCACTGGTTGGCCGCGAACTCCGCGGTCCAGATGACGTCGAGGTTGAGCACGGTGTAGGCGTCGGACTTCGTCGTCGCGTTCTGCACCATCTGCTGGCGCTGCGCGTCGGCGTCCTCGGGCAGCTCGATGACCTTGACGACCTGGTCCGGGTGCTGCTTGTTCCAGGTGTCGACCTGGTTCTGCAGGTTGCCGGAGGTGTCCTTGCCCGTCACCAGGGTGATGGGACCGACGCCCTCCAGGGCCGCCGGGGTCGACCCGGAACTGGGGGATGAACCGGAATCCGACGACCCGCACGCGCTGACGCCCAGGACCAGGGCGGCCGCTAATGCGGCACCGCGTACGACGCGACCTTGCGTTACCACGACGCCTCCACAGGTGATTCGACTCCGGGGCGCGCGTGCGCCGATCGACGCCGGGCCCCGCTCAGTGTTAAGCGGACTGTTCACGCAAGTTGCCGTCAAGGGAACGCACATGGGTTCGTCGTTACCGTTTCGAGACTGGAACCGTGACGCCTCCGTCATGGAATTGCGGAAAGCCTTGCAGGATCCCCTGGTGCGGCACAGGGGTTTCCGGCATCCTGGGGCGACCCTGGCGCGGTGTCGCTATCGCGGCCGCCGCCGGGCGCCCCATCGCCGAGCTGATGAAGGATGACGCGAGATGGCCGAGGTGCGTTACGAGGCAGCGTCGAGGATCTACCCGGGATCGCCCCCGGTGAAGGCGGTCGACGGCCTCGACCTGGAGGTCGCCGACGGGGAGTTCCTGGTCCTGGTCGGTCCGTCCGGGTCGGGGAAGTCGACGGCGCTGCGGATGTTGGCGGGTCTGGAGGACGTCAACGAGGGGGTCATCCGGATCGGGGATCGGGATGTCACCAATGTGCCGCCGAAGGGTCGGGACATCGCGATGGTGTTCCAGTCCTATGCGTTGTACCCGCATATGACGGTGGCGCAGAACATGGGGTTCGCGCTGAAGTTGCAGGGGTTGGCGAAGTCGGAGATCGAGACCAAGGTGCAGGAAGCT
>NZ_JAJCXD010000092.1:0-22029 GCF_021056305.1 Actinokineospora sp. PR83 | reverse complement strand
GAAGTTGCGGGTGGAGACGCGGGCGAACATTGCGGCGTTGCAGCGGCGGTTGGGGACCACGACGATCTATGTGACGCATGATCAGGTTGAGGCGATGACGATGGGGCATCGGGTGGCGGTGCTCAAGGATGGGTTGTTGCAGCAGTGCGACACGCCGCGCGCGTTGTATGACCGGCCTGCGAACGCGTTCGTCGCCGGGTTCATCGGATCACCGGCGATGAACCTGCACACCGCTCGGGTGGAAAGGGACGCGGTTCTGCTGGGTGGGTTGGCGGTTCCCCTGCCCCGGGAGACGATCAAGGCGATCGGGGACGCCGGCCTGTCGGAGGTCACGCTGGGTGTTCGGCCGGAATCGTTGGGGCTGGTTCCGTCGGGCAGCGATGGTGGGTTCGAGCTGGTGGTCGAGCTGGTCGAGGAGTTGGGGGCGGACGCGCTGGTGCACGGGTCGATCGCGGGGGAGGCGGGCGATCGGCTGGTGATGCGGGTCGACGGGCGCACGCCGCCCGCGCTGGGGCAGACGGTGACGGTGACTGTCCGGGATGCGGGCGAGTTGCACCTGTTCGACCCTCGGAGTGGCGCTCGCCTGGTTTGATGTGGGGTGCCGGACGCCCCGCGGACTCAGGGCCCGCGGGGCGTCCGGTGCTTTTCGCGCTCGTGGCTGTGTTCGAGAACGCCGGTCGTTTGGTGGTGCCCGGGCTGATTTGCTCAGCCGTGCCGTTGGTTTGCAAGCCCGGTCGTTTGGTGGTGGTGCCCGGGTGGGTGGATCTGCTTGGGCGGGGCCCCTACAGCGATCATGTGCCCAGTGTGACCGAGTGGGGCTGAAGGGATGCCCCACTGCCCGGGCAGGCTTGCACATGATTGCTTCCCCCACCCAAGCACATCCACCCACCCGGGCATTTGGTCACCGGGCCGGCGGTTGCGGGGGTGGCTGGCTTTCGCTGCGCCTTGGTGGGGTGGTCGGTGGCTCCGTCTGGTGGCTGTCAGCCAGGGTGGCGGGCGGCGGTGGAGCCGCGTACGACCAGTTCCGGCATGAACACGTACTCCGCGTGCGGGGCCGGGTTGCCGGTGACCTCCTCCAGCAGGGCGTTCACCGCTGCCTGGCCCATCGCGTCGACCGGTTGGCGGAGGGTGGTCAGCGGGGGGTCGGCGAAGACGATCAGGGGGGAGTCGTCGAAGCCGACCACCGAGATGTCCCTGGGGACGGCGAGGCCGCGTTGGCGGGCGGCTCGGATGGCGCCGAAGGCCATCAGGTCGCTGCCGCAGATGATCGCTGTGCAGTCGCGGTCGATGAGGGCGTTGGCCGCTGCCTGGCCGCCCTCGACGGTGAAGAGGGAGTGTTGGATGAAGCCCTCCGCCTGCTCCGCCGAGAGGGGGAGGGCGGTGCGCATGTGTTGGACGAAGCCCTCGATCTTGCGGACCACCGGGACGTAGCGGCGGGGGCCCACTGCCAGGCCGATGCGTTCGTGGCCCAGTTCGACCAGGTGCTGCACCGCCAGGCGCATGGCCGAGCGGTCGTCGGTGGAGACGAAGGGGGCTGAGACGCGTTCGGTGTAGCCGTTGATCATCACGAAGGGGACGCCCCGGCCCGCCAGCTTGACGTAGCGGTCCATGTCGGCGGTGGAGTCCGCGTGCAGGCCGGAGACGTAGATGATGCCGTTGACGCCCCGGTCGACCAGGGTGTTGGTCAGTTCGTCCTCGGTGGAGCCGCCGGGGCTCTGCGTGCACAGGACCGGGGTGTAGCCGTCCCGGGTCAGGACCTGTTCGATCACCTGGGCGAACGCGGGGAAGATGGGGTTGCTCAGTTCCGGGGTGATCAGGCCGATGAGGCCCGCGCTGCGGGCCTGGAGGCGGGCGGGCCGTTCGTAGCCGAGGGTGTCGAGGGCGGCCAGCACCGTCTGGCGGGTCGTGGTGGACACGCCCGCCTTGCCGTTGAGCACCCGGCTGACCGTGGCCTCGCTGACCCCGGCCTGCGCGGCGATGTCGCTCAGCCGCGCGGTGGACCCGGACGCGGGGGGTGTGGGCACGTCAGGCTTTCCACCACACCGAGGTGTCGGTCGGCAGCAGGGTGTCCGAACCGTCCACTTCGTACTCGTCCGAGGCCAGCAGTACGGTCCCGGTGGGCAGCCGGGCCGGTTCGGGGCCGAAGTTGACCGCGCAGTGCAGGGTGCGGCCCGCCGCCGTGCGGGAGAACCACAGGACCTGCGGTTCGCTGTCCTGCCAGTCCACCGCGTCGCCCGCGCCGAGGGCGGGGTGGTCGCGGCGGGTGTGCAGGGCGCTGCGGTACAGCTCCAGGGTGGAGCCCTCCGCGCCGGTCTGCGCCTCGACCGACAGCTCGGACCACGCCCGCGGCTGCGGCAGCCACGGGGTCGAGCCGTCCGCGCCGAAGCCGAGCGCGCTGCCGCCCCGGGTCCACGGGATCGGCACCCGGCAGCCGTCGCGGCCCCGGTCGGTGTGCCCTGAGCGCTCCCACACGGGGTCCTGCAACACCTCTTCCGGCAGGTCCAGCACTTCCTCCAGGCCCAGTTCCTCGCCCTGGTAGAGGTAGACCGAACCGGGCAGCGCCAGCATGAGCAGGATCGCCGCGCGGGCCCGGCGGACCCCCGCCGGGCCGCCGCCGTAGCGGGTGGCGTGCCGGTGCACGTCGTGGTTGGACAGCACCCAGGTGGCGGGGGCGCCCACGGCCGGGATGGCGGTCAGCGAGTGGTCGACGACCTCGCGCAGGGCCAGCGGGTCCCAGTCGGTCGTGAGGTAGTGGAAGTTGAACGCCTGGTGCAGCTCGTCCGGGCGCAGGTAGCGGGCCAGGCGCTCGGCGGTGGCCGTCCACGCCTCGGCGACCCCGATCCGCGGCGGCTCGTAGGTGTCGAGGACCTTGCGCCACTCGCGGTAGACCTCGTGCACGCCGTCCTGGTCGAAGTACGGCAGCGGGCGGGTCTCCAGCAGCTTGTGCTGCTCCTGGGCGCCGACGTCGGGGAACCCCTCCTGCTTGACCATGCCGTGCGCCACGTCGATGCGGAACCCGTCGACGCCCAGGTCGAGCCAGAACCGCAGCACGTCGTGGAACTCGTCGCGCACCTGCGGGTTGGCCCAGTTCAGGTCCGGCTGGGTGGGGTCGAACAGGTGCAGGTACCACTGGCCGTCGGGCAGGCGGGTCCACGCCCCGCCGCCGAAGACCGACTCCCAGTCGTTGGGCGGCGCGTCGCCGGTGCCCTCGCGGAAGAGGTAGCGGTCGCGCTCGGGGGAGCCCGGCGGGCTCTCCAGGGCCTGCCGGAACCACTCGTGCCGCGACGAGGTGTGGTTGGGGACGATGTCGACGATGACCTTGAGGCCCTGCCCGTGGGCGGCCCGCACCAGCTCGCGCGCGTCGTCCAGGGTGCCCAGGGTCGGGTCGACGTCGCGGTAGTCGGCGACGTCGTAGCCGCCGTCGGCCATCGGCGAGGTGTAGAACGGGGTGATCCACAGCGCGTCGACGCCCAGGCCCGCCAGGTACGGCAGCCGCGACCGGATGCCCGGCAGGTCGCCGATGCCGTCCCCGTTGTCGTCGGCGAAGCTGCGCACGTACACCTGGTAGATGACCGCGTCCCGCCACCAGTCCCCAGCCATGGCACCCCTCCCGGTTGCTCAGGTCCGGGATCGACGCTAGCAGCGGGGAACGAGGACTCGAAAGGGCTTGCAACCCGATTCAGCAACTTTGTGGCAAGCCCCCGCAGCTCCCCGCACCCGGGTGGTTCACGACACACCCCGACTCTGGGAACCGGCAGCACCGCTCGGGGGCTTGACGCCCGCGCCCACCGTCCCGATGCTGGATTTCAGGAAGTTCCAGTCGCGTCCCGCCGCTCGTGCGAAGCCGACCGACGAGGAGACACCGTGGTCTCGACCCTGCGCCCGCTGCTCGCCGCCTTGGCCGTCCTCACCGTCGGCGTCGTCGCCCCGGCTGCCCCGGCCGGGGCGGCGCCACCGGGAGCCAAGGACGTCACCGCCACCCTGTTCGAGTGGCGCTACGACTCCGTGGCGCGCGAGTGCCGCACCGTCCTCGGCCCGGAGGGGTACGGGTACGTGGAGGTCTCACCCGCCACCGAGCACATCCAGGGCCCGCAGTGGTGGACCTCCTACCAGCCGGTCAGCTACCGCATCGCCGGGCGGCTCGGCGACCGGGCCGCCTTCAAGAACATGGTCGACACCTGCCACGCGGCAGGCGTGCGCGTCGTCGCGGACGCGGTCGTCAACCACATGTCGGCGGGTTCGGGCACCGGCACCGGCGGCACGCCCTACAGCAAGTACAACTACCCGGGCTACTACCAGAACCAGGACTTCCACTCCTGCCGCCGGCCGATCACCAACTACGGCGACCGCTACGACGTGCAGAACTGCGAACTGGTCAACCTGTCCGATTTGGACACCGGGAACGACTACGTGCGCGGCGCCATCGCCGCGTACCTCAACGACCTGTCATCGCTCGGTGTCGACGGTTTCCGCGTGGACGCGGCGAAGCACATGGCCGCCGCCGACGTCGCGGCGATCAAGTCCCGGCTCACCGACCCGTCGAAGTACTGGGTGCAGGAAGTCATCCACGGCGCGGGCGAAGCGGTGCAGCCTTCGGAGTACCTGTCGATCGGCGACGTCGACGAGTTCCGCTACGCCACGAGCCTCAAGTCGGTGTTCAGCGGCGGGAAACTGGCGGACCTGAGCCAGTTCGGCGAGGCGTGGGGGTTCGTGCCCTCGGCCAAGGCCCGGTCGTTCGTGGACAACTGGGACACCGAGCGCAACGGGTCGACGCTGAACGAGCGGTACGGGTCGACCTACACGCTGGCCAACGTGTTCATGCTGGCGTGGCCGTACGGGTCGCCGAACGTGTACTCGGGCTACAGCTTCGCCTCCACCGACGACGGGCCGCCCAACGGGGGCGCGGTGAACGCCTGCTTCGCCGACGGGTGGCGGTGCCAGCACCTGTGGCGGCAGATCGCGAACATGGTCGGGTTCCGCAACGCGGTCGCCGGGCAGCCGGTGGTGCGGTGGTGGTCCAACGGCGCCGACGCGATCGCCTTCGGCCGCGGCTCGAAGGGCTACGTGGTGATCAACCGGGAGGGCGCCCCGCTGACCCGGGTGTTCCAGACCTCGCTGCCCGCGGGATCCTATTGCGACGTGCAACATGCAGAACCGGGTGCGGGCTGCGCCACGCGCTACACCATCGCATCCGACGGTTCGTTCACTGCGACGGTGGGCGCCGGGGACGCGATCGCGCTGCACGTCGGAACTTGAAGAGAATTCGCAACAGTAAGTATCGACTAGCGCTGCTCTTGCTAGCCCATTAGGGTGGCCGCACTGCTGCATGGTGGGGTACGTGAACCGGAAGTAACTGAATACAGCCGTCTTGTTCACCCTTTCGTGACCCCTCCGTGGCGTCCACTCGGGATGCTGGACCGGTACACGGACGGGGGAGCACATGTTCGACCGCGAGCACACCGAGGGGGTCGTCGAATCGACCCAGGACCCGGTGATCCTGGATCGACAAGACGCCGCCCGCGCGCTGCTGGAGTACTTCCTCGCCAACGCGGACGCCAACGACCACGACGCGAACGACAACCTGGTCGAGGAGTTCCGCCGCCGCGCCCGCGACGCGCGCAACCTCCCCGCGCCCCGCGCCGACCAGGACTAGTGCTCCAACGGCAGTCGGGTCCGTCTCAGGCGTGGAACCCGCCGAACCCGCCACCGCCGACGCCCCAGGCACCGCTGACGCCGCCGATCCGGGGCGTGGAGGGCGTGGCAGGCCGCTCGGAGAGCGGGTGGGCTGTTTCCCACCGGGTCCTCGGGTCGGGCCGGCCGGTGCGCCGGGCGATGTCACTGATCTGGTGCGACAGGCCAGGCCGGTTGGCGACCCAGACGTCGTACAGCACATCGCCCCCGGGGTCGGCCGCGTCGTAGAGTTCCCACTGTTCGGTGAGGTACAGGAACAGGACCCGGTCGCGTCCGCCCTCGGGCAGGTAGCCCGCGTCGATGGCCGCGGCGCGGGCCTCGTCGCCCTCGTTGTACAGCCACCGGGCGTGTTCGCACACCCGCTCGCGCGCCGCACCCGGCCGCAGCGTGCGCAGGGCGCGGCGGTACTTGTCGGCCAGGCCCGGCAGGCGCAGCCCCTTCAGCAGGGTGTCGGCCGTGCCCGCGCGGTCGTGGTCGAGCAGGTCGAGCCGGTCCTTCGCGACGGCCAGGAGGGTGTCGCCCGCGTCGCGGGGCGTGACGTGCTGGTTGGCCATGACCACCTCGGTGACGAGGTCGGAGGGCAGATGGCTTCTGCGCCACGCCGCCGCGAGCGCGTCGAGGACCACTGGCTGGTCGGTCACCGAGAGGAAACGGATCAGGCTCGCGCGGCGCGGCGAGTCGGAGGAGACGCACCCCATGAGCGCGTCGACCACACGCTGCTGCCCGGTGGGGTCCTGGTCGAGGAGGTGGACGAGTCGGACCCGCGGCCTGTGCCGCGTGCCGGTCGCCCGGGTGAACAGCACCGGCGCCGCGACCGACGTCCACACCCGCTTGTCCACATCGGTCTGCAGCAGGCACTGGTAGGCGACCTCGGCGAACAGCTCATCCGTCGTCTCGCTCAGCACCCGCAGCGCCCGCTCGGCGGCGGGGCCCGGCGCACCGGCGGCGATGTGCACCAGTGAGGCCGCGACCGGGGCGGGGTGCGGGCGGGTCAGTTCGCGCGCCAACTGCCCGACGGCCCAGACTGCGCGCCACTGGAAGAGTCCACCACTCGCCCACCGCGCCAGCCGTTCCCGCCGTGCGTATGACATCGCCGCCTCCTCGTCCTGCTCCGACGCTAACGGGGAACGCTCGGGACCTGTCCCGGCCGCCTGCTGCGGGACGCCTCGAGTTCGGCGAGGTGGACCGGCCCCGTTCCGGCATTGCGAGACCGAGGAGATGCCCGATCACCGACCCGGCAGACTCCGGCGGTACCGGCTGAGCTTCGACCAGCTCGCCACCCCCGTCCCGCCCAGGGGTTACAGCGCCTGACCGAGGCCCCGGAGGTAGGAATCGGGGTCCGCGCGGATGTGGTCGACAGCGGCCCTGGCCACGCCCAGGGCCGCCGCTTCCCGGCCGAGGGTGGACGCGACCACCTCGGGCGGGGACCAGCGCGCGCCGATGACCCGGCGGGCCAGCTCCGCGCGCAGCGGGCCGAGCAGCCAGGGGGCGAGGCGGGCGTGGTCGCCGCCGAGCACGATCGTCGGGATGTCGAGCAGGTTGACCACCCCGGACAGGGCCTGCCCCAGGCGGGTTCCCGCGCTTTCCAGCGCCGACAACGCTTCCGGGTCCCCGTCCGCCGCCGCCTGGCGGGTGGGCAGCGCCGCCGTGCCCGCGTAGGTCTCCAGGCAGCCGCGGGCCCCGCAGCCGCAGCGGGGGCCGCTGGGGTCGACGCAGAGGTGGCCCAGTTCGCCCGCGAAGCCGTGCACCCCGGTCAGCAGGGCGCCGTCGCGGACGATGCCCGCGCCGACGCCGACCTCGCCGGAGACCAGGACGTAGTCGCGGGGGCCGCCGGGGCGCAGTTCGGCCAGGGCCGCCGCGTTGGCCTCGTTGACGACCGTGACCGGAACGCCGACGTCCAGCGCTATGTCCACTTCGGACCAGTCCAGGTTCGGCGCGGAGAGCAGCACGCCGTCGCGGACCAGGCCGGGCACCGCGACGC
Source organism: Actinokineospora sp. PR83 (assembly GCF_021056305.1). NCBI lineage: Bacteria > Bacillati > Actinomycetota > Actinomycetes > Pseudonocardiales > Pseudonocardiaceae > Actinokineospora > Actinokineospora sp. PR83. Next base: position 14,357 of record NZ_JAJCXD010000092.1, on the reverse strand, counting down.
CCACCCCGCCCACGGGCACGCCCTGCTCGGCCAGGGACCGGACGACCCGGGTGACGGCCGCCAGCACGTCCTCCGGGGCCCGGCCGCGGTTGTCGCCGGAGCGGACCCGGCGGGCGCGGACACCGCCGAGCGGGTCGACCAGGCAGGCCGTCACGTGGTCGACGCCGACCGCCACCCCGACCCCGTGCGGGCCGGTGGCCGACAGGGCCAGCCCGGTGCCGGTGCGACCGCGGCCGGTCCGCTCGACCGGACCCGTCTCGGCGACCAGCCCACCCGCGACCAGGTGGTCGACCAGGCTGGACACCGTGGCCTTGGCCAAGCCGGTCGTCGCGGCCAGGCCCGCGCGGGAGCAGCCGGGGTTGGCGGTGACGGCGGCGAGCAGCAGGGCGCTGTTGTGCCTGCGCACGTCGAGCTGACCTGCTGGGCGCACCCGGGACCTCCCGCGCTTGACGGATGCCGAACCCCGATTTAAGTTCGGCGACTGAACGAATACTGCCACCGGAGGCGACGATGCCAACACCCAGCCCGGACGACAAGTTCAGCTTCGGCCTCTGGACGGTCGGCTGGCGGGCGGCCGACCCGTTCGGGTCGGCGACCCGGCCCGAGCTCGACCCGGTCGAGGCCGTGCACCGGCTGGCCGAACTCGGCGCGTGGGGCATCACCTTCCACGACGACGACCTCATCCCGTTCGGCTCGGACACCGCCGCCCGCGACGCGCACATCGCCCGCTTCCGGGCCGCGCTCGACGAGACCGGCCTGGTCGCGCCGATGGTGACCACGAACCTGTTCACCCACCCGGTGTTCAAGGACGGCGCGTTCACCAGCAACGACCGCTCGGTCCGCCGCTTCGCGCTGCGCAAGGCGCTGCGCAACGCCGACCTGGCCGCCGAGCTGGGCGCGCGGACCTTCGTGCTCTGGGGTGGCCGCGAGGGCTCCGAGACCGACGCCGCCAAGGACTTCCGGGTCGCCCTCGACCGCTACCGGGAGGGCATCGACACCGTTGCAGGCTACGTCAAGGACCAGGGCTACGACCTGCGGCTGGCCCTGGAGCCCAAGCCGAACGAACCGCGCGGCGACATCCTGCTGCCCACCATCGGGCACGCCCTGGCGTTCATCGCCGAACTGGAGCACGGCGACATCGTCGGGGTGAACCCCGAGGTCGGGCACGAGCAGATGGCGGGGCTGGACTTCGTGCACGGCGCGGCGCAGGCGCTGTGGGCGGGCAAGCTGTTCCACCTCGACCTCAACGGCCAGAAGGGCCCGCGCTACGACCAGGACATGGTCTTCGGCCACGGCGACCTGGTCTCCGCGTTTTTCCTCGTCGACCTGCTGGAGTCCGCCGGGTACACCGGGCCGCGGCACTTCGACTACAAGCCGACCCGCACCGAGGACATGACCGGGGTGTGGGCGTCGGCGGCGGCGAACATGCGGATGTACCTGCTGCTCAAGGAGCGGGCGGCGGCGTTCCGGGCCGACCCGGAGGTGCGCGCGGCGCTGGCGGTGTCCGGGGTGGACGAACTGACCCGGCCGACCCTGGCCGCCGGTGAGACCACCGCCGACCTGCTCGCCGACCGGTCCGCCTTCGAGGACTTCGACGCCGACGAGGCGGGCGAGCGCGGCTACGGGTTCGTCGCCCTGGCCCAGTTGGCGATGGAGCACCTCATGGGCGCCCGGGGATGAGGACCCTGGTCGCGGGCGTCGACTCCTCCACCCAGTCCTGCAAGGTCGTCGTCTGCGACGCCGAGGACGGCACCGCGGTCCGCTCGGGCAGCGCCGCCCACCCCGACGGGTCCGAAGTGGACCCCCGGCACTGGTGGTCGGCGCTGTCCCTGGCGATCGAGCGGGCGGGCGGCCTGGCCGACGTGGCCGCCCTGTCGGTCGGCGGGCAGCAGCACGGCATGGTCGCCCTCGACGACACCGGCGCGGTCATCCGCGACGCGCTGCTGTGGAACGACACCCGCTCGGCCCAGGCCGCGGTCGACCTGATCGCCGAACTGGGCGGCCCGAAGGCGTGGGCGGACGCCGTCGGCACCGTGCCCACGGCGTCGTTCACCGTCACCAAGCTGCGCTGGCTCGCCGAGCACGAACCCGACAACGCCGCCAGGGTCGCCGCGGTCGCCCTCCCGCACGACTGGCTGACCTGGCGCCTCGCGGGCGGCGACCTGGACACCCTCACCACCGACCGCGGCGACGCCAGCGGCACCGGCTACTACGCCACCCGCACCGGCACCTACCTGCCCGAGCACCTGACCCGCGCCCTCGGCCACGGCGCCCACCTGCCCCGGGTCGCCGGACCGGCCGAACAGGTCGGCGCCGCGGGCCCGGTCCGCCTCGGTCCCGGCACCGGCGACAACGCCGCCGTCGCCCTCGGCGTCGGCGCCGAACCGGGCGACGTGGTGGTCTCCATCGGCACCTCCGGCACGGTCTTCGCCGTCAGCGACACCCCCACCGCCGACGAGACCGGCACCATCGCGGGCTTCGCCGACGCCACCGGCCGCCACCTCCCCCTCGTCTGCACCCTCAACGCCGCCCGCGTCCTCACCGCCACCCGCGAAATCCTCTCGGTCGACCTGGACCGGCTCAGCGAGTTGGCCCTGTCCGCCCCACCCGGCGCCGACGGCGTCGTGTTCCTCCCGTACCTGGAAGGCGAACGCACCCCCAACCGCCCGGACGCCACCGGCAGCGTCCACGGCCTCACCCTCGCCACCAGCACCCCCGCCCACCTGGCCCGAGCCGCCGTCGAAGGCGTCCTCTGCGGCCTCGCCGACGGCCTCGACGCCCTCACCACCGCGGGCGTCCGCGCCGACCGCGTCGTCCTGGTCGGCGGCGGCGCCCGCTCCGCCGCCCTGCGCGCGATCGCCCCCGGCATCTTCGGCCGCCCGGTCTTGGTCCCCGAACCGGCCGAGTACGCCGCGGAAGGCGCTGCCCGCCAAGCCGCCTGGACCCTCACCGGCGAAGCGGAACCGCCGCGCTGGGAGAGCGCACGGACATCGCTGTACGAGGCGGACTCCACCCCCCACGTCCGCAACCGCTACGCCGAGATCCGCGACGCCACCTAGTGCTTTCCGCCTTTCAAACCCGCGATTTTCGCCGGGGTGCCGGGCAGGGGCGTAGCCGGGCCTGCGGTTTCGAGGGTGGCTGGTTATCGCTGCGCCGGTGAGGTTTTGGGCGGCTGGTAGTTGGGCCAGCGGTTGTTGGGGTGGTCGATTGTTGCTGCGCCCTGTGGGATCCGGGTGGTTCGTGGCCGGGCCGACGATTCGGGTGGGCGATGCCGGGGCGGCAGCTATCGGGGCGGTGGATCCTTGGGTCTGTGGGTTTCGGGGTGGCCCGAGCGGACGAACCAGGCGGCGATCTGGGCGCGGGTGTTGAAGTCCAGTTTGGTCAGGATGTGTTCGACGTGGGTGTCGGCGGTGCGGACCGCGATGACCAGGCGTTCGGCGATCTGGCGGTTGGTCAGCCCTTCCGCGACCAAGGCGGCGATCTCGGTTTCCCGAGGGGTCAGCACCGCCGCGGGTGGCGTGGTGCTTTTGTGCTCGTCCAGGGCGTAGGCCACCGCTTCCCGGGTGGGCAGTGCCGCGCCCGCGGCGAACTCGGCCACCGCGGTCTCGGGGCCGATGGCGGCGATGACGAGGTTCGTGTCGCGCTCGATCGGGCCGGTGAAGGACGGGTACCGGGCGGGGGAGGCGCCCACCGAGCGCCAGACCGCGCCCGCCGCGCCCATCAGGCGGGCGGCTCGGTGCGGGTCGGGCAGGTGGGTGGCGCAGCCCGCGAGCACGGTCAGCGAGAACGCCGTCAGCACCCGGTCGGTGAGGTGGGCCTGCAGGCGCAGGAGTTCGCGGATCAGGTCGGCGGCGGTGGTGACGTCGCCGCGGACGTATTCGCCCGCGCCCCGGGACCAGAGGGCCCAGGAGCGCCAGAAGACCTCCTGGTGGGCCGCGCAGACCGCCTCGCTGTCGCGCAGGACCCGGCGGCCCTCGTCGAGGTGGCCGTCGAGCATCAGGGCGAAGCCGTGGTTGAGGGTGGCCCAGACCCGGCCGCCCTCGTCGCCCAGGGTGGTGAAGGACTTGGCGGCGGCGGCGAACAGGGCTGTGGCGGTGGGGAAGTCCGCGTCGATCAGTGCCTGGTAGCCGTGGACGTGGTCGACGTAGGCCAGGGTGGTCTCGTCGGTGGAGCGGGCGGCGTCGGCGAGGGCGCGTTCGTAGGCCGGGATGTCGTTCTGCACCAGGGCGAGGAAGGCGTACATCCAGGACGCGCTGCCGCGCACCGGGGCGTCCCGCGGGGCCACCGCCGACAGCCTGTCCAGCCAGATCCGGCCCTCGGTGTTGAGGCCGTGGGCGACCCACAGCTCCTTGACCGCGTGCACCATCCCCAACCCCACCACCGCCTCCGCGGGATCGGTGCGGCAGAAGTCCAGGGCGGCGCGCAGGTTCGGCTGCTCCAGCCGGAACCGCTCGACCCACTCCGGCTGCCTCGGCCCGAACCAGTCCTCGGCGAACCGGGCGGTCAGCCCCCGGCACCAGTCGCGGTGCGCGCGGCGCAGGCGGTCGTGCTCGCCTGCGGCGCGGGCGCGCTCCTCGCCGTGGTGGCGCAGCATCTCCAGCATCCGGTAGCGGACCGTGCCCAGGTGCTCCTCGCGCAGCAGCACCGACTTGTCGACCAGGCTGTCGACCACGTCCAGCACGTCGTCGGCGGCCAGGCCCGGGCCTGCGCACACCAGTTCGGCGGCGTCGAGGTCGAAGGTGCCCGCGAACACCGACGCCCGCGCCCACAGCAGCCGCTCCCGGTCGGTGCACAGCTCGTGGCTCCAGCCGATCAGCGCGGCGATCGTGCCGTGCCGGTCCGGCAGCCGCCCCCGGTTGTCGCTGAGCAGCGTCATCCGCCCGTCGAGCCGGTCGGCGAGCTGGCGCACCGACAGCGACCGCAGCCGCACCGCCGCCAGCTCGATCGCCAGCGGCAGCCCCTCCAGCGCCCGGCACAGCCGCACCACGTCGTCCCGGTTGCCCCCGTCGACGGTGAACGACGGCACCACCGCCGTCGCCCGGTCGGTGAACAGAGCCACCGCGTCCCCGTCGACCGGCAGCGGCCCCACCGGCAGCACCCGTTCCCCGACCACGCCCAGCGACTGCCTGCTGGTGGCCAGCACGGCCAGCTCCGGGCAGGAGCGCAGCAGGGCGTGCACCACCTCCGCGCACGCCTGCACCAGGTGCTCGCAGTTGTCCAGGACCAGCAGCAACCTGCTCCCGGCCACCTGCTCCACCAGCAGCTCGATCGGCGGCTTCGCCGAGCGGCTGCCCAGCCCCAGGTGGTCGGCGACGGTGTTGACCAGCAGTTCCGGCTCGCGCAGCTCGGCCAGGCCGACGAACACCACCCCGTCGGGGAAGGCGACGCGCGCCCGGTCGGCCACCCGCAGCGCCAGCCGGGTCTTGCCGACGCCCCCGGGTCCGGTCAGCGTGACCAGCGGGGAGCGGGTCAGCAGCCGCACCGCGGCGTCGGTCTCCGCGCCCCGGCCGACGTAGGTGGTGGGTTCGGGCGGGAGCGGGCGCCGCGCCGGGTCCGACACCGTGTCCACCACCTTCCCACCACCGGGTCACCGAGCAGGCTAGGCCGCGTTTCGAAAGCCCGTGTTCGCGATAGCCGCGCCGGGCGGCGGACCCGTCCTAGATGGACATGGCGTGGTCGGCCAGCGCCAGTGCCACGGTCTGGTCCAGGCCCAGCTCCGAGGTGTCGATCCAGCGGCCCTGCTCGGCGATCTCGGCCCGCATCACCGCGTCCAGGAAGCCCCAGTCGTGGGCGAGCTGCTTGTCCCGCGCGGCGATCCGCGCGGCCGCGACCCGCGGGCTGGGAGCCAGCACGACCAGGTGCACCGGCAACCCGGCCAGGTGCTCCCGGTAGAACCCCAGGTGCGCCGACCGCACCACGACGTCGTCGATCACCGGCACCACCCCGGCGGCGTGGAAGCTGCGGGCGAGCAGGCACGCGTTGCGGGCGCGCAGGAAGAGCTGCCGGTCGGCCTCGTCCTCCGGTTCCGGACCCGGCCACCGCCCACCCGAGACCACCATGTCCTGCAAGGCGTCGACCTCGATGTGCGCGGCCAGCGGGAACCGCCCGGCCAGCTCCCGGGCCACCGAGGTCTTGCCGCTGCCCGGTATCCCCACCACCAGGTACACCGCGGGCGCTTCCCCCCGGTCGACCTCCACCCGCCTGAACTCAGCCACGGACTCCCCTTCCCCCGTTCGGCCCCCGGTCTACCAGAAACCCCGCCCCGGGTCAGCCGGATACCCGAGTCTCAGAGCCAGTCCCGGCGCTTGAACATGAGGTAGAGGCCACCGGAGAGCACCACGATGGCGATGCTCGACACCCAGAACCCCCACGGCTGCTCGGCCCCCGGGTACGGCACGTTCTGCCCGTAGAACCCGGTGATGGCGGTGGGGATGGCGATGACCGCCGCCCACCCGGTGACCTTCTTCATGATCAGGTTCAGCCGGTTGCTCTGGATGTTGAGCTGCGTCTCCCGCACGGTCGTCAACTGGTCGCGCAGCGAGTCGGTCATCTCCGCCGCGTGCGAGACGTGGTCGCGGATGTCGGCGAAGTAGGGCCGCAGGTCGTCGTCCACCAGCGTCCGGTCCCGGGACAGGGCCACCATCACCTCGCGCATCGGCTGCACCACCCGCCGCAGCCCGCTGAGGCTGCGCCGCAGCCGCACGGTGTCGCGCTGCAGCTCGCGATCGCCCACCCGCTCCTCGAAGACCGCGTCCTCCAGCTCCTCCAGGTCCTCCTCCAGCGCCAGCGCGGACTCCAGGTGCCCGTCCACCACGGCGTCGAGGACGCCGTGCAGCAGCACCCCGACCCGGTCCTCGGCCAGGTCGGAGGCGTCCCAGCGGCTCAGCACGGCGTCCATGTCGAACCCGTCGTGCACGGTGACCAGCGTCCGCCCGGTGACGAACAACCCCAGCTCGGCCGTGGTCAGCTCGCCGTCCCCACCGACGCGCGTGCTGTAGACGGTGAGGAACAGGTGGCTCTTGTAGTGGTCGACCTTGGGTCGCTGCCTGCTCTCCCGCACGTCCTCCAGGGCGAGCTGGTGCAGCCCGAGCATGTCCCCGAGCCGCGCCAGGTCCCCGTCGTCCGGGTCGCACAGGTCGACCCAGGCCACCGGACCCGGCTCCGCCAGGAGGTCGGCCAGGTCGCACAGCGCGAAGTCCTCCTCGACGGGCTTGCCGTCGCGGTAGAGCCGGGTGCGGGTGGTCATGATCCGAGGCTGGCACACCCCACCGCACCCGGCACGACAGCCCCGGGCGCCACAGCGCGGGGGAGCCGGTCTACCCCAGGTCGGCCAGCTCCGCCCCGGTGAGGGTCAGCTCGGCGGCGGCGGCGGAGTCGCGGATGCTCTCCGGCCGCGACGAACCGGGGATCGGCACCACGACCGGCGCCTTCGCCAGCATCCAGGCCAGCGCCACCTGCTGCGGGCTCACCCCGTGCGCCCGCGCCACCGCCGCGAACGGCTCCGCCCCGCCACCGAGGTCACCCGCCTTGCCGATGCCGCCCAGCGGGCTCCACGGCAGGAACGCCACCCCCAGCTCCGCGCACAGCTCCAGCTCCGGTTCACTGCTGCGGAACACGGGCGAGTACTGGTTCTGCACCGCCGAGAGCCGCCCGCCGAGCACCTCGTGCGCCTCCCGGATCTGGTCCGGGTCGAAGTTGGACACCGCGGCCATCCGGATCTTCCCGGCGTCGAGCAGGTCGGCCAGCGCACCCACCGACTCGGCGGTCGGCACCTTCGGGTCCGGCCGGTGGAAGTGGTACAGGTCGATCGCCTCCACCCCGAGCCTGCGCAGCGAGGCCTCGCAGGCGGACTTGAGGTACTCGGGCCGCCCGTCCAGCTCCCAGCCGCCTCCCGGGACCCGGGTGTGCCCGCCCTTCGTGGAAACCAGCACCTCCTCCCGGGTGTCGCGCAGGACCTCGGCGATCAACTCCTCGTTGTGCCCGAAGTCGCTGTCGTCCAGGGAGTAGGCGTCAGCGGTGTCGATCAGGGTGACCCCGGCCTCCACGGCGGCCCGGATGGTGGCCACGGCCCGGTCGCGGTCGGGCCTCCCGGAAACCGACAGGGGCATGCCCCCCAGTCCGATGGCGCTGACGGTGGCGGATCCGATGCTGCGTGTCTGCATACCCCGATCGTCGCACCCACCGCCCGATCCGACCGGCCGAGCCCGCGCCGGGCGGTTGTCACCTGAACCGGGTTATCCCCGACGCCCACCCGCCCACGGGCTGGCCGTGGACCGTTTCGCCTGGTAGCAGTGGGGTGTCCGACTTCGGCGGCGGCACTGGTCCGGCCGATGCCCCCGGCCGGACGGCGGCACCGCCCCGGGAACACCCCGAGCGCTCCCGGGGCGGGACCGTCGAACCCACCGGATCGGCTCCACACCGGACCGGTCCGAATCCACAGAAGACCGGACCCGGACCACCCCGCCACCCGCCGGCATGGCGGCCCGCCACCCGCAACCCCACCGTGCGCAGCCGGCGACCACCCCACCAACCGGCGGCCCGGCTACGAAATGCCCGGGTGGGTGGATGTGCTTGGGTGGGGGTGGCGATCATGTGCAAGCCTGCCTGGGCTGTGGGGCATCTCTTCAGCCCCACTCGGTCACACTGGGCGCATGATCGGCGTAGGGGCCCCGCCCGAGCAGATCCACCCACCCGGGCAGGCCCCGAAAAATCCCGGGCTTTGATACACAGGCACCACCAAGCCGCGAGCTAGACCAGCGCCCGCGCGTAGTTCGCCAGCGAGCGCTGGTAGCGCGGCAGCAGCGGAGCCAGCGCGCCCAACGCCAGCGCCACCGCCTCCCGCTCCCGCCCCACGTCGGTCAGGCACAACGCCAGGAACGCCCGCACCGCACCGTCCAGGTGGTCGGACGGCGCCGACAGTTCGGGTTCCAGCAGCGCCACCCCCGCCGCCGGGTCACCGGTGTTGCGCAGCGAACTCGCGAGCTGGATCAGCGCCCGCCGACGCCGCTCCCCGGCCAGCCCCGACGCCAGCGCGTCCCGGTAGAGCGGCACCGCCAGGTCGGAGTGCCCGGTGGAGTCCAGCGCCGCGGCCCGTTCGAACGGCGAGCGCGGGTCGTCGGCGGGCAGTTCCTCGGTCAGGTCCGTGATGAGGGCCCGGAACTCGGCCTCGCCTCGGGTGTCCAGCTCCGCCCACGTGCCCGCGAGCCGGGCCTCCCAGTCCACATCAGTCACGCGCCCACCCTCTCAGACCGTTCCTGAGGGCGCTGCCCGCCGGGGTCAGAGCTTGCGCGGCCAGACCGCCCGGCGCAGCGCGGCGAACAGGGCCTCGGTCTTCGGGACCACCTCGGCGAGGTAGTCCTCCAGCAGTTCGGGGTGGCCCGCCGGGTCCGGTTTGGGGCGCGGGCCGGGGTGCGCCCAGCTGACCCTGAGCAGCTTCGCGGTCACGTCCGACCACCAGGCGGTGACCTCCCCGACGACCTCCGCCTCGTGCTTGGTGGCGGCCTCCACCGCGCGCCCGGCCTCGAACAGCTCGCCGCCGAGCTTCGCCGCGCGGACGGACTCCTGCTCGCGGAACTCCTGCTCGGCCTGGTGGGCCAGCCCGAGCAGGGCCTTGTAGCGGCTCACCGGGTCGGGGGCCGTCATGGCAGCTCCAGGGCGCTGGTGGTGTCGAACGGGATCAGCACGTCGGGGCGGCTGTGCGTGGTGCGGTCGAAGAACACCGCCCGGTGCGGTCGCGGCGACCAGTCGACGACCTGCCCGGCGGCCAGGGTGTTGAGCTCCGCGCCCTGCACGTCGAGCGCCACCCAGCCGCCGATGTCGTCCATGCCCGCGAAGCCCAGGGTCTCCTTGAACCGGCCCATGCCGCGCCACCAGCCGAAGGTGTGCACGTGCCGGGCGGGGCCGTTCTTGAGCAGTTCGCGCAGCTTGTCGAACCCGCTCTTGGCCAGCGGGGTCTCCTTGGCCTCCAGCAGGTGCGCGACGGCGTCGACGGCGTAGAAGAACACGTACTGCCGCGGCGGGTGGGTCTCGTCGGCGAGCCGGGCGATGTCCGCGGTGATCTCGGAGACGCCGTCGCCGATGCGCACCGACACCTCGTGCCCCTTCTTCACGTGCAGCCGCTCCGCCGTGGCGGTCACCCTGGGCTCCAGCGACTGCACCGGGCACCACAGGTGGAACACGCACTCGCCTGCGGAGTGCAGTTCACCCAGCGACAGCGCGGCGCTCTCCAGCACCGACAGGGCGTCGGCGGTGGCGGTGCCGATCACCGCGAGGTTGCGGCCGGGCACCGGTTCCAGCCGGAACACCGCCGCCTTGTCGTCCACCTCGATGATCTGGCCCAGCACCGGTCCGCGCGGTCCGGTGAAGTCGGCCGCGTGCACCAGTTCCGGCTGGTGCGCGCCGTCGAACAGGCGCGGCTGCGGCGAGGTCATCCGCGCCCACAGGGTGCGCTGCAACTCGTCGAAGGTGCCCCGGCTCGACGCGTCGGGGATGTGGGCGACCTCGTTGCCGTGCGCCACCCCCGACTCGTGGTTGATCACCGCGTGCCAGCGCGGCAGCGCCAGCGCGGCGTTGTTCTCCTGCGCCAGCACCCGCTTGGCCTTGGGCATGGCGATGCGCAGCGTGCACTGGTCGTAGACCGCCGGTTTGCCCCAGAACGCCTCGATCCCGGCGATGTCCTGGCTGGCCAGCACCAGGTGGATGCCCTGCGAGCGGCCGCGGCGGGCCACGTCCTCCAGCAGCGCCGCGGCCTGCTGGGTGATCTGGTCGCGACCGCCGAACAGCGCCTGGAACTCGTCGATGACCGCGACGATCCGCGGCCAGTGCCCGTCCGGGTCGGCCTCGCGCAGCTCGGCGAGCTTGGTGACCTCCTGGCGCTTGGCCGCCGCCGCCCGCCTGGCCAGCTCCCCGGCCAGGAACCGCAGCAGCGCCAACCCGAACTCGCGGTCGGTGTTGACGTTCACCCCGACCAGTCGCGCCTGCGGCAGCCAGGACGGGTCCTTGCGGCCGGGGGTCAGGCCCGCGAAGGACACGCCCTCCTTGAAGTCCAGCAGGTACAGCTCCAGCTCCGACGGTGGGTAGCGCGCGGCCAGCCCGCCGAGCACGGCGTAGAGCAGGTTCGTCTTGCCCGAGCCGCTGGGGCCCGCGACCAGGGCGTGCGGGGTGGCGTCGCCGAGCACCACCTCGACCGGTTCGCCCTCGTGGAAGCCGATCGGGGTGCGCAGCTCCTCCACCGAGCTGCCGGTGGCCAGGGTGTCCGGGAGCAGGTCGGCGAACTCGCGCGGGCGTCCGCGGCGCACCAGCACGTCCGCGGCGATGGTGGTGGCGGCGTGGTTCACCTGCGCGGGCGGCGGCGCCGGGTCGGCCCGGACGACCACGCCGGGGCCGGTCATGCTGCACGTGGCCCGCTCGGCATCGGTGAAGGTGACCGTCTCCACCGGGGAGTTCGCCGTGATCGGCATGTCCACCAGCACCAGGTGCACCCCGGCCTCCGGGCCGGTGCGGGCGATGCGGTTCAGCTCCTGGTACTGCTCGTCGGGCAGCCGGTCGCCGTTGCCGAACAGCACCGCCACCCGCCACGGCTCCACCCGCCTGCCCGCCGCGGCGCTGGCCGCCCGCGGCGACTGGTGCACCCGCAGCGACTGCGCGTGCACCCGGCGGATGTGCCCGGCGAGCTGCGCCAGCAGGTCGTCGAGCCGGGTCGGGTCGTGCACCACCATCACACCCGCCGCGGTCAGCGGGTGCAGCGACGGCAGCGGCCCGGTCAGGTGCCCCACGTCCCACAGGTGCAGCCGCACCAGGCCCGGGGCGAAGGCGCTGACCAGCCGCATCACCAGGGTCTCGACCAGCGAGTCGGCGGCGGGCCTGCTGCCGGTGGTGGTGTTGACCCGCAGGTGCCCGACGTCGAGCAGCGGCACCGCCAGCGGGAAGGCGTCCTCCGGCGCCGAGTGCTCCACCAGGGCCGACCCGATCCGCCACAGCCGCGGCGCGTGCGCGCCGAGGTCGGTGCCCGCCGGGCCGAGCCAGGTCTGCCACGGCTCGCCCGCGGCCCCCGGCGCCTCGTCGAGCACCAGCCGGTGCACCTGGGCCAGGCCCTCGCGGTGCCAGCGCTCGTAGCCCGCGTCGCGGCGGGCGGTGATGCCGTCCCACACCGCGCGCAGCGCGTCGTCCTCGGCCATCCGCCGGGCCAGGTCGGCGTCGGTGGCCGCGGCGGCCAGCCCGAGCAGGCGGATCTCCTTCTCGAACTCCAGTTGCCTGCGCCGGGTCTCCGCGCGCACCCGCGCGCCCTCGGCGGCGCCCAGCGCGTGCCCGAGCACGGTCCGCAACGCCGTCAGCGCTTCGTCGACCCGTCGCCTGCGCTCGCCCCTGGCCATGTCCTACAGCCTCGTCCGGTAGTCGTCGATTGTCCCCCGCGCAACGGGTCCGGCCGCCGCCGGGACCGCGCGCGGGGTCCCGGCCGGGTGCCGGGCGCTCACAGCCGCTCCGCGTACTCCTCCGCCGAGGCGATGCTCGACCGGATGGTCGTCTGCACGCCCCGCAGGGCCTGCAACGCCTCCGCGAGCAACGCCTGGGCCTGCGACGCCTCCGCCCGGGTGCTGCCCCGGGTCGCGGTCAGCAGCGCGCTCTGGGCCTCGTCGAGCTGCATCGAGGCCTGGGTGATCGCGGCGATGCCGGATTGAGCCTTGTCGGTGGCCTGCACGATCGCGGCCCGGATCTCCTCAACACCCGCCATGTCGGCACAATTTAGTGGCGATGATCAGCCCCGGCCGCACCGGGTACTCCGTTCGGGCGCCGGGAGAACCGGTTCGCCCCCGAAGTTCGGCCGTCCGGGCGACCTTCTCGCCTCGGGGGTTGACCGCTGTCGTGGCACCGGCTCTTCGTTGTGGTGCCCGGCTAAGTGGATGCGCTTGCCGTGCTTTCAAGCCCGGGTTTGGTGGTGGTGCCCGGCTGGGTGGATGTGCATGGCCATGCCGCACAGCCCGGTCGTTTGGTGGTGGTGCCCGGCTGGGTGGATGTGTTTGGGCGGGGCCCCTATGGCGATCATGTGCCCAGTGTGACCGAGTGGGGCTGAAGGGATGCCCCACAGCCCCAGCAGGCTTGCACATGATCGCCACCCCCACCCAAACACATCCACCCACCCGGGCAGTCGGGCAGCCGGGCAGGCGGTTTTCGGGGCGGCCGGGTGTCGCTGCGCCGGTGGGGTCTTGGGCGGCCGGGTGTCGCTGCGCCGGTGGGGTCTTGGGCGGCTGGGCGTTGCTGCGCCGGTGGGGTCTTGGGTGGCTGGTTGTTGCTGCGCCGGTGGGGTGGCGGGTGGCCGGGCAGGCGGTTGGTGGCCTCGGCGTCGGGGGTGGTGGTGTCCGTCCCACATGCCGGCGGCGGGTTCCGGGTGGCGGCGGGCGTTGCGATACTGCGGCGCCGGGACCGGGAGGGGTGGGGCATGAGCGGGCAGCACTGGGTGGGGGTCGCGCGCGGTGTCGCCGACCGGTTGGCCGAGGACGCGGTGGAGCGGGAGGGCAAGGGGGCCGAGCCGCTGCCGGAGATCGCCCTGCTGCGCGAGAGCGGGCTGCTGGCGCTCACCGCCCCCGCCGGGCTGGGTGGGCACGGGCAGGACTGGGCCACCGCGCACGCGGTCCTGGCCGAGGTCGCCGCCGCCGACGCCTCCGTGGGGCACCTGCTCGGCTACCACTACCTGCACCTGTGGCGGCTGTGGCTGTTCGACGTCCCCGAGCGGGCCGCCGAGCTGGTGCGGGCGACGGTCGAGCACGGGTGGTTCTGGGCGGGGGTGGCCAACCCGCGCGACGACGCCCTGGTGCTCACCGACGCCCCCGGCGGCGGGTTCACCGTCGACGGGCGGAAGTTCTTCGCCACCGGGGCCAGCGTCGCCGACCGGCTGGTGGTCAGCGGGGTGCACCCGCCCACCGGGGGCAAGATCACCTTCGTCGTCGACGCGGGTGCCCCGGGCCTGCGCTACCTGGGCGACTGGGACAACCTCGGGCAGCGGATGTCGGCCAGCGGCGGGGTCGACTTCCGCGGGGTCGCCGTGCCCGCCCGCGACGTCCTCGGCGCCCAACCCGCGCACGACGCCCCCACCGCGCCGCGCGACTCGCTGCCCGCGCTGGGCTTCCAGCTCGTGCTGAGCCGGGTGCTGGCCGCCGTGGGCCGCGGCGCGCTGCGGACCGCGGCCGACTACACCCGCACCCACTCGCGGGCCTGGCCCGCCGCCGGGGTCGACCGGGCGGTCGAGGACCCGCACGTGCTCGCCGCCTACGGGGGCCTGCGCGCCCGGCTCGACGCCGCCGACCTGCTGGTGGACGCGGCCACCGCCGCCTTCGCCGAGGCCGACTCGGCCGGGGCCGCGC
>NZ_JAJCXD010000091.1:0-32651 GCF_021056305.1 Actinokineospora sp. PR83 | reverse complement strand
ATCGCCGACCTGGGCAGGCGGTTCAGCACCGCCGGTGCGGCCACCGCCGACTCGGTGGGCAAGCTCGACGGGTCGGTGAAGCAGCTCGACGGTGCCTGGCAGGGCGCCTCGGCCGACGCGTTCGTCGGCTACATGACCACCTTCGGCACCGCGGGCAGGTCGCTCAACGACGCCCTCACCGCCGCCGCGGGCGACCTCGGCACCGCCGCGACCGGCGTCCAGGGCGCCAGGGAGGCGTTGGAGGGCATGTTCGGCGAGCTGTACGACAACGCCACGAGCTGGACCACCGCGCACCCGGACGCCACCCCGGAGGAGCGGCGCCAGTACGTCGACGGCCTGGCGGGCGCCTACAGCGGCCGGGTCAGCGAGCAGCTCGACCAGGCCGACCGGGCCCTCAACACCGCCGCGACCGCCCTCAAGGGCAGGCTCGCCGCGGTCAACCCCGGGCTCTCCGCCATCCCGGACCCGGGCGGCCAGGCCTTCACACCGGGACCGGGCCGCAACATCGAGTGGACCCCCACCCCGGTCGAGGTCGAGGACGGCACCAGCCCGTCCTCAGCGGCCCCGTCCACTGCCCAGCCCGCCGCGAACACCCAGGGCGGTGGCAGCAGCAGCTCGGACAGCGGCGGGAGTGGCGGAGGCGGTGGTGGTGGCTCCGGCCCCAGCGGCCCGCCCCCGGCGACCAAGCCGCCGGGTGACGTCCAGGAGTGGATCAGGCAGGCGATCGCCGAGCTGCGCGCCCGGGGCATCAACGTGTCCGACGCCGACGCGCAGACCATCTGGGAAATCATCCAGCACGAGTCCGGCGGCAACCCCAACGCGATCAACAACTGGGACTCCAACGCCGCCAAGGGCACCCCGTCCAAGGGCCTCATGCAGACCATCGACCCCACCTTCGAGTCCTACAAGCTGCCCGGCCACAACAACATCTGGAACCCGGTCGACAACATCTGCGCGGGCGTCAACTACGCCATCCAGCGCTACGGCTCGCTGGCGAACGTCCCCGGCATCAAGGCCACCCACGGCGGCGGCGGGTACGTCGGGTACTGACGCATAGGGTGCGGACATGCACCCCCTGAAGGTCGCCGCGCGTGCCGACGTCCCGCCGTTCTACGTCATGGACGTGCTCTCGGCGGCGAACGCGCGCCAGCGCACCCACGGCGACGTGGTGTCCTTCGCGGCGGGCCAGCCGTCGACCGGGGCGCCGCGGGCCGTGCTGGAGGCGGCGCGGGCCGCGGTGGGTGCGTCCGGCCTCGGGTACACCGAGCAGTTGGGCATCCCGGAGCTGCGCGCGGCCATCGCGGGGCACTACGACCGCTGGTACGGCCTGGTCGTCGAGCCGGACGACGTGGTGGTGACGACCGGCTCCAGCGGCGGGTTCCTGCTGGCGTTCCTGTCCGCGTTCGACGCGGGCGACCGGGTCGCGCTGACCCGCCCGGGCTACCCGGCCTACCGCAACATCCTCTCCGCCCTGGGCTGCGAGGTCGTGGAGCTGCCGTGCCTGCAACCGACGGTCGAGGTCCTGGCCGAGGCGGGGCCGCTGGACGGCGTGATCGTCGCCAGCCCGGCCAACCCGACCGGGACCGTGCTCGCCGCCGCCGACCTGGCGGGCATCGCGGGCTGGTGCGCCGAGAACGGCGTCCAGTTGGTCAGCGACGAGATCTACCACGGCATCTCCTACGGCGCCGAGACCGCGACGGCGTGGGCGTTCGCCCGCGAGTCCATCGTGGTCAACTCGTTCTCCAAGTACTTCGGCATGACCGGCTGGCGCCTGGGCTGGCTGCTGGTGCCGCCCCGGCTGCGGCACGCGGTGGCCTGCCTGACGGCGAACTTCACCATCTGCCCGCCCGCGTTGTCGCAGCACGCCGCCGTCGCCGCGTTCGCCGAGGAGACCTACGCCGAGTTGGACGCGCACGTGGCCCGCTACGCCACCAACCGCGGTCTGCTGCTCGACGGCCTGGCGCGGCTGGGCATCACCGGGGTCGCCCCCGCCGATGGCGCGTTCTACGCCTACGCCGACGTCTCGCACCTGACCACCGACTCGATGGGCTTCTGCAAGCGCTTGCTGGCCGACACCGGGGTCGCCGCGGTGCCCGGGATCGACTTCGACCCGGTCGACGGGGGCCGGTCGATCCGCTTCTCCTTCGCGGGCGCCACCGAGGACGTCGTGGAGGGCCTGCGCAGGCTGGAGCCCTGGTTGGGAACGTTCGGCACCCGCTGACCGTTGGAGAGGTGAGCGTCGGTTCGGGGAGGGACACGCAATGGTTGTCAAGATCATCGGTGCGATCATCGTCATCTGGATCGCCTTCAGCCTCATCGGTTTCCTGTTCAAGGCGATCGGCACCCTGCTGATCGTCGCCGCCGTGGCCACGGTCGGCGTGCTGGCCTACGGTGCGATCAAGGGCAAGGTCGGCGGGGGACAGATCCGCTAGCCACTGGTCCGAACGGGTTTCCCGGGTGAGGATGTCCCGGTGCCCGAGCCAGCCGAACCACCCGAGCCCCGCCTGGCGGCGTGGGAGGCGCGCACCGACCTCGCCATGACGGTGCTGGCGGTCGTGTTCCTGGCCGCCTACGCGTGGCAGGTGCTCGGCACCGGCGCGTCCCCCGGCCTGCACACCGCCCTGGAGGTGGTGCTGTGGGTGGTGTGGGCGGTGTTCGCCGCGGAGTACCTGACGCGGCTGTGGCTGGCGGAGCGCAAGCTGCGGTTCGTCGGGCGGCACCTGTTCGACCTGCTCGCCGTCGCGCTGCCGATGGTCCGCCAGCTCCGCGCGCTGCGGCTGATCACCGTGTTCAAGGTGATCAACCGCCGCCTCGGGGTGAACTTCCGCGGCCGGATCGGCGTCTACGTGGCGGGCACCACCGCCCTGGTCGTGCTGTGCGCGGCGCTGGCGGTGCTCGACGCGGAGCGGTCCAGCCCGGACGCCTCCATCACCAGCTTCGGCGAGGCCCTGTGGTGGACGATGACCACCATCTCCACCGTCGGCTACGGCGACCTCTACCCGGTGACCACCGAGGGCAGGCTGGTGGCGGTCAGCCTGATGGTCGGCGGCATCGCCCTGCTCGGCGTGGTCACCGGGGTCATCGCGTCCTGGTTCGTGGAGAAGATCGCGGGCGCCGAGCAGTCCATCGAGGACAGCACCCGCACCGAGGTGGACTCGCTGCGCGCGGAGATCCGGGAGCTGCGCGAGCTGCTCACACGCGAGCGGGGCTCTCCGCGCTGATCCGGCGCAGCGCCTCGCCGATGTCCGCCGTCGGCACGTCCCGGTGGGTGACGAACCGGACGCCGCCGGGCACGGCCACCGCCTGCACGCCCACCCTGGCCAGCATCGCCAGCGTCACCTGCGCGTCCGGGACCACGGCGAGGACGATGTTGGTCTCCGGCCGCCGCACCTCCCAGCCCAGTTCGGTCAGCCCGTCGGCCAGCGACTTCGCGTTGGCGTGGTCGATCGCCAGGTCGTCCACCCGCTCCAGCGCGAGGATCCCGGCCGCGGCCAGCACCCCGCCCTGCCGCACCCCGCCGCCGAGCATCTTGCGCACCCGCCGACCCTCCGCCACCAGCGTCGACGGCCCCGCCAGCACCGACCCGACCGGTGCGCCCAGCCCCTTGCTCAGGCACACCTGCACGGTGTCGACGCCGACCGCGAGCGCCGCGGGCGGCACCCCGAGCGCCACCGAGGCGTTCCACAGCCGCGCCCCGTCCAGGTGCACCCGCAGCCCCGCCTCGCGCGCCGTGGCGACCAGCCGCGCGTGCTCGTCGGGCTGGGTGACCGTGCCGCCCGCGAAGTTGTGCGTGTTCTCCAGGCACAGCAGCCGCGTCCGCAGCGCGTAGTACGGGCCGCCGGAGGACGCCATCGAGCGCACGTCCTCCACCGAGATCCGCCCCGGCCCGCCCGACCACTCCAGCGGGTGCGGCATCCCACCGGCCAGCCACGCCGCACTGCCCAGTTCGGACTCCAGCACGTGCGACCCGCGGGCGGCGAGGAACCGGTCGCCGCGGTGCAGGTGCAGCACCAACGCGATCAGGTTGCCCATGGTCCCGCTGGGCACCCACAGCGCCGCCTCCATCCCCACCAGGCCCGCCACCTGCTCCTCCAGGCGGCGCATGGTGGGGTCGTGGTCCAGCACATCGTCGCCCACCTCGGCCGCCGACATGGCGATCCGCATGGTCTCGTCGGGCTGGGTCACGGTGTCGGACCGGAGGTCGATCGTGCGCGGCATGGTCACGATCCGATCACACCACACCGGGGGCGGTCCCACTCGACACCGGGAAAACCGGGGGTGGCGCACGTCTCACCCGATGGGCGTGCAACCGTTGTGCGGGGAACGTCCGTCCCCCCATCGGAAACGACACGAGCGGGAGAGCGTCCGCGTGGAACAAGGCGAGGAGCAGGCGTTCGCGGAGTACTTCGCCGCCCGGCGCGACGCCGTGCGGCGCACCGCGTACATGCTCTGCGGCGACTGGCACCGGGCGGACGACCTCGCCCAGACCGCGTTCGTCGCGCTGCACCGCCGGTGGCGCAAGATCCGGGACCGCGGGGCCCTGGACGCCTACGTCCGGCGCAGCGTGGTCAGCGCGCTGATCGACGAGACCCGCCGCCCGTGGCGGCGGGAGCGCGGCGTCGAGGACGTGCCCGAGACGCCCGCGTCCGACCACGAGGTCGGCGAGTCGGTGGCGACGCGGTCGGCGCTGCTCGACGGACTGGCCAAGGTGCCGCCCCGGCAGCGGGCGGTGCTGGTGCTGCGGTTCCTGGAGGGGCTCGACGTCGCGGGCACGGCCGTGGCGATGAAGTGCTCGGAGGGGACCGTGAAGAGCCAGACCGCGCGCGGGCTCACCGCGCTGCGCGACGTCCTGGGCGACGCCCTGGACGACCTGAGGACCCCGTGACGACGAGGAGGTGGAGCTGAGGATGGACGAGCGGAAGATCGCCCAGTTGTTCGACGACGCGGTCCCGGACGCGCCCCCGCCGTCGTTCGGCGCGGACGAGGTGCTGGCCGAGTCGGCCCGGCTCACCCGCAGGCGCAACAACGCCCTGGCGGGCACCGCGCTGGGCGTGGTGCTGCTCGCCGGGGTCGCCGTCGCGGGGTTCGCCGTGTCGAGCGAGGACAGCGGGGCGGGCAGCCCGGTGGCGGCTGTGGCGCCCGGGAACGCGGAGGGCACCGCAGGCACGTCCCCGAACGGGGTGCAGGACAGCAACAGCCCCCGCGTCATGACCGCCCCCACGGGGGCCGGTCCCACGAACGCTCCGTCGGCTCCGCCCAAGCAGGGGGGCGGACCGACCGGAGGCACCGGCGGCTCCGGAGGAGAAGCCGGTGGCACCCCCGGTGGGTGCGCTGAGGTGGACCGGGAGCTCGCCGCTGCCCTCGCGGGCGGGCTCCCGGCCCCCTCTGCCACCTCGGGGGACTACGTCCGGTCCCCGCTGGCCTGCCCGCCCGGCGCCCGGTCGGCGGCGTTCAACGCGCGCAACGGCCCCACCCGGGGCCTGGTGTCGATCATGCTGGTGCCCGCCGGGGCGCGGCAGCTCCAGCAGCCCCCGTGGGACAGCCGCCCGGACGGCACCCTCGGCGTGGTGGTGCAGACCCGGTCCGGCGCCCAGTTGGTCATCGCCGAGGAACCGGTCGCGGGCACCACCGACCTGCCCCTCGACGACGCGGCGCTGCGCGGCATCGGCGACGAGCTCGCCCGCACCCTCTGACCGGTCTGGCACGATCCACCAGACCATGAAGACCGACAGCACGAGGACCGACAGCACCGCAGCCGACCGCCCGGTGGGCGGCGCATGACCACCGCGAGCACCCCCAAGGGGGAACGCCGCCGCCAGGCCCTGATCGAAGCCGCCGCCGCCCTGCTGGTCGACGGCGGCTTCGACGCGGTCCGGCACCGGGCCGTGGCCGAGCGCGCGGGCCTGCCGCTGGCCTCCACCACCTACTACTTCGACTCGCTCGACGAGTTGGTCGCCGCCGCCGTGGAGCACCACAGCCGCGCCGAACTGGCCTGGGGCCGGGCCGCCCTCGACGAGCCCGCCGACCCCGGCCGCCTGGTGGACCTCGTCCTCGACCTGCTGCTGGGCCCGCAGACCACCGACCGCGACGCCGAGGCGGTCCTGCTCCGCTACGAGCGCTTGGTGGCCACCGGGCGGCGCCCGTACCTGCGGCCGCTGATGCTCGAACTCGGCGCCGAACTCCGCGAGCTGCTCGCCGAGGCCGTCACCCGCGCGGGCGGGCACCTCGCGCCGGGGCGGCTCGAACAGCTCATCGCCCTGGTCGACGGCGCGGTGGTCAACGCCCTCATCGAGGTCAACCCGGACCCCCGGGCCGCCGCCCGCCGGATGCTGCGCGACTTCCTGGCCTGACCCGGGCGCCGGGAACCCGCAGGCCACCGCCTAGGCTGGTCAGACGTGACCGCCGCGCAGAAGCCCCGCATCCCCAACGTCCTCGCCGGACGCTACGCCTCGGCCGAGTTGGCCCGGCTCTGGTCCCCGGAGGAGAAGGTGCGGCTGGAGCGCGAACTCTGGCTCGCCGTCCTCACCGCCCAGGCCACCCTCGGCGTGGACGTCCCCGCGGGCGCCGTCGACGACTACCGCCGCGTGCTCGACACCGTCGACCTGGCGAGCATCGCCGAGCGGGAACGGGTCACCCGGCACGACGTGAAGGCGCGGATCGAGGAGTTCAACGCCCTCGCCGGGCACGAGCACGTGCACAAGGGCATGACCTCGCGCGACCTCACCGAGAACGTCGAGCAGCTCCAGGTGCGCCGCTCCCTGGAGCTGGTGCGCGCCCGCACCGCCACCGTCCTCGCCCGCCTGGCCCGCCTCGCCACCGAGCACGCCGACCTGGTCATGGCGGGCCGGTCGCACAACGTCGCCGCCCAGGCGACCACCCTGGGCAAGCGCTTCGCCACCGCCGCCGACGAACTGCTGGTGGCCTTCGCCCGGCTCGACGAGCTGATCGATCGCTACCCGCTGCGCGGCGTCAAGGGCCCGGTGGGCACCGCCCAGGACATGCTCGACCTCCTCGGCGGCGACGCCGACAAGCTGGCCGAGCTGGAACGGGTCGTCGCCGAGCACCTCGGCTTCGCGCACCGGTTCACCAGCGTCGGCCAGGTCTACCCGCGGTCGCTGGACTACGAGGTGGTCACCGCGCTGGTGCAGCTCGCCGCGGCCCCGTCGAGCCTGGCCAAGACGATCCGGCTGATGGCCGGGCACGAACTGGTCACCGAGGGCTTCAAGCCCGGTCAGGTCGGCTCCTCGGCCATGCCGCACAAGATGAACACCCGCTCCTGCGAGCGGGTCAACGGCCTCGCGGTCATCCTGCGCGGGCACGCCTCCATGGTCGGCGAACTGGCGGGCGACCAGTGGAACGAGGGCGACGTGTCCTGCTCGGTGGTGCGCCGGGTCGCGCTGCCGGACGCGTTCTTCGCCCTCGACGGGCTGCTGGAGACGTTCCTGACCGTCCTCGACGAGTTCGGCGCTTACCCGGCGGTTGTGGCCCGCGAACTGGACCGGTACCTGCCGTTCCTGGCGACCACCAAGGTGCTGATGGCGTCGGTGCAGGCCGGGGTGGGGCGGGAGACGGCGCACGAGGCGATCAAGGAGCACGCTGTTGCCGTGGCTCTGGCCATGCGCGAGCGCGGGGCTGAGCGGAACGACCTGGTGGACCGGTTGGCGGCGGATGAGCGGATTCCGCTGGACCGGGGGCGGCTGGATGCGCTTTTGGCGGATCGGTTGCCGTTCACCGGGGTGGCCGGGGCGCAGGTCGTGGAGGTGGTTCGGCGGGTTGAGGAGGTGCTGAGCCGATTCCCTGATGCTGCTGGGTACGTGCCTGCGGCGATCCTGTAGCTGCGTCTGTGGTTAAGGGCCCGGTCGTTTGTCGTTGGTGCCCGGGTGGGTGGATCTGCTTCGCCGGGACCATGCCGCGTGCTTCGGCTCAAGAGCCGGGAGTTTTCGGGGCGTGCCCGGGTGGGTGGATCTGCTCGGGCGGGGCCCCTACAGCGATCATGCGCCCAGTGTGACCGAGTGGGGCGAAAAGATGCCCCACAGCCCAGGCAGGCTTGCACATGATCGCTTCCCCCACCCAAGCAAATCCACCCACCCGGGCATGTCCCTAGCCGGGCCGGCGGTTGCGGGGGTGGTCGGCGGCTGCGCACTGTGGGGTTCCGGGTGGCGGGCCGCCAGACCGGCGGTTGGGCGGGTGGTCGGCGGCTGCGTTCCGGGTGGGTGGTGGCTGCGCCGGTGGGGTTGGGCGTGGCTGGCCGCCGGGCCGCCGGTTTGGGGTGGCTGGTTGGCCGTTGCGCCCGGTGGGGCGGGGTGGCCTGCTGTGCCTGCGGGGGCCTAGAAGCCCCAGGACCAGCCGCCGTTGCCTTCCAGGGTGCCGGGGCGGAAGACGATGGTGCCGGTGGTGAAGCGGGTGTCGAGCACGATGCGGCCCCGGTAGGTCTTGTCGGGTTTGCTCAGGACCGGTAGGCGGTCGGTGGTGGGGAAGCACTTGTCGGCGGCCGGGGTGCGGACGTCGGTGTCCTGGGTGTTGTCGGGGCCCAGGACCTTGAAGTCGGCGGTGTTGAGGTCGGTGAGGGTGGTGCCGTCGTAGTTGGGGCCGGTTTCGGCGGTGATGGTGATGGCGACGAAGTGGCCGTTGGTGGCCTTGGTGCGGGACTTGCCGGTGCACTTCGGGTCGACCTGGATCTTGTCGAACTGGAAGGAGACCATCAGGCCCAGGGCGTCGTCGCGGATGCCCGCCGGTTCGCCGAGGCGCTTGGGGAGGAGGGTGACGACCTTGGCGGTGGGGGTGGGGGTGGTCCGGGTGGGTGTGATGCCCGACATGGTGGGGTCGCCCTCGACCGTGGTCGTGCAGGCCGCCGTCAGCGCGGCGGCCGCCGCCGCAAGCAGGACCGACCTGGCGCGCACGGGTGCCTCCCCTCGCGTTCGCGGTTCCCATTCTCCCACGTCGCGGTAGTTTGTCGAGGTGGCAACGGTTTCCGCACTGGTGTACTACCCGGTCAAGGGCTTCGCCGGGATCGCGCTCGACGAGGCCGAGGTGACCGGGACCGGTCTGCTCGACGACCGGTTGCTCATGGTGGTATCGGCTGATGACGGTGTTTTCTTGAGCCAGCGGACCCACCCGGCGATGGCCGCGGTGCGCCCGGCCCCGATCCCCGGTGGCCTGCGGCTGGCCGCTGGCGGCACCGACGTGGAGATCGAGATCACCCCCGACGGGCCGCGCCGGGCGGTCAGCCTCTTCGGGCGCTGGTTCGGCGAGGGCGTCGACCAGGGCGAGCGGGCGGCCGAGTGGTGCTCCGGGGTGCTCGGTGCCGCGGTGCGGCTGGTCCGGGTCACCCCCGAGCACGACCGCGACGGCTGGGGGCTGCACCCGGGCAAGGTCGGCTTCGGCGACGCGCACGCACTGCTGCTCACCTCGGAGTCCTCTTTGGACTCGCTGAACGAGCGGATCGCGGCCACCGGCGCCGACCCGGTGCCGATGGACCGGTTCCGCCCCAACGTCGTCGTCACCGGCTGGGCCGAACCGCACACCGAGGACCGGGTGCGCCGCCTGCGCGTGGGCGGCGCCACCCTCGGCTACTCGACCAGGGCGATCCGCTGCGCGGTGCCCACCGTCGACCAGCGCACCGGGGTGCGGTCCGGGCCGGAGCCCGTGCGCACCCTGGCCGCCTACCGCCGCGAACCGGAGTTCGACAACCGGGTCAGCTTCGGCGCCAAGCTCGCCGTGCTGGTCCCGGGCGCGGTGGCGGTCGGCGACCGGGTCACCGTCGACGAGTGGGGGTGAGCGGTCAGGACCGGATCAGGTCGGCCGCCTTCTCCGCCAGCATGATCGTCGGGGCGTTGGTGTTGCCGCGCGGGATGAGCGGGAAGACCGAGGCGTCGACCACGCGCAGGCCCTCGACGCCGTTGACCCGCAGGGCCGGGTCGACGACCGCGGCCTCGCCGGTGCCCATCGCGCAGGTGCCGACCGGGTGGTACAGGGTCTGCGTCCAGGTGCGGATGTGGTCGGCCAGCTCGGTGTCGCCCAGGTCGGCCCGGTCGGGCAGGAACGGGGAGACCAGGTAGCGGCCGATGCTCGGCTGCCGCGCGATGTCCCGGAGCATCCGGGTGGCGGCGATGGTCGCCTCCAGGTCCGCCGGGTCGGCGTAGTAGGCCGGGTCGATCAGCGGGCGCCAGCGCGGGTCGGTCGACCGCAGCCGCAGGGTGCCCCGGCTCTTCGGGGCGACCAGGGTGGTGGCGGAGGTGAAGCCCTTGGCCGCGGGCTCGCGCATGCCGTTGTCGTAGAACATGGTCGGGGCCACGTGGAACTGCATGTCCGGGGCGTCGAGGCCGTCGCGGGTGTGCACGAAGCCGCCGCCCTCGCCGATGTTGGACGACAGCGGGCCGCGGCCGAGGGCCTGCCACTGCAGGAGCCTGCCGGGGGTGAGGAAGTCGGTCATGTCGCTGGTGCCCCTGGTGGTCCAGATGACCGGGGACGCCGGGTGGTCGTGCAGGTTCTCCCCGACGCCCGGCAGCGACACCGCCACGTCGATGCCCAGTTCGCGCAGGTGCTCGGCGGGCCCGATGCCCGACAGCATCAGTAGCTGCGGGGAGTTGACCGCCCCACCGGAGAGCAGCACCTCCCGCTCGGCGCGCACCACCGACGTCTGCCCGCCGCTGAGGTACTCGACGCCGACCGCACGGCCGCCGTCGAGGACCACGCGGGTGCTCAGCGCGCCGGTGCGCACGGTCAGGTTCTCCCGCCCCAGCGCGGGCCGCAGGTACGCGTCGGCGGTCGACCAGCGGCGGCCCTTGTGGCAGGTGACCTGGTAGAGGCCCACGCCCTCCTGCTCGGCGCCGTTGAAGTCGTCGTTGCGCTTGAGCCCGGAGGCGACCGCGGCCTCCACCCAGGCGGTGGTCAGCTCGTGGGTGTAGCGGCGGTCCTCCACGTGCAGCGGGCCGTCGGTGCCGTGCAGCGGGCCGCCGAGCCGGGTGTTGCGCTCGGCCTTGACGAAGTACGGCAGCACGTCGTCGTAGCCCCAGCCGGTGGCGCCGTGCGCGTCGCGCCAGGTGTCGTAGTCGGCCCGGTTGCCCCGGATGTAGATCATCGCGTTCATCGACGAGCAGCCGCCGAGGGTCTTGCCGCGCGGCCAGTACGCCGAGCGCCCGCCCATGTGCTTCTGCTCGACGGTCTCGTAGTTCCAGTCCCACCTGGTCTTGAACAGCGACGAGAACGCGGCCGGGATGTGCAGCTCGTCGGCGTCGTCCGGCCCGCCCGCCTCCAGCAGCAGCACCGAGGTGCCGGGGTCCTCGCTCAGCCGGGCCGCAAGCACGCAGCCCGCGCTCCCCGCCCCCACGACGACGTAGTCGAACGATTCCCGAACCGTCACGTCGGCCTCCTCGCCACCGGGGGTGTCGCGCCTGATCCTGCCCCCTCCCGGCGCCGGGGGACAGCCTCGGGCGACCTCACTCCCCCGGCGACCCGCCCAGCGCGGCCAGGACCTCCTCCTCTTCCGCCCGGGACAGCCCGGCCTTGCGCTCCCGGTCGAGGCCCAGTTCTCGCTCCCGGTCCAGGGCGCCCGCCACCGCGTCCACCAGCGACCGCGGCGTCAGCCCGGCGGCCAGGGCCGGCCCGGCGTCGCGCGCGGTCATGTACCGGTGCGTGGCGGGCAGCCACAGCGGCAGCGAGCGCGGCCCGCCCCACGGCGCGACCCGCAGCTCGGCCAGCCGCCCCTCGGGCACCCGGACGAACTCCACGTCGCCGCCCACCGCCTCGGCGACGTCGGCCAGCAGGTCGAGCAGCCCGCCTGCGGGCCCGATGCCGTCGTACACCCCGGTGGCGCCCTTCTCCCCGGCGTCGACGATCCAGGCCGCGAGGTCGCGCACGTCCACGTACTGGCTCTGCAGGTCGGTGTCGGGCACCACCACCCGGCCGCCGCGGGCCAGCCGCGCGGGCCAGTAGCCGAACCGGTCGGACTCGTCGCCCGGCCCGGTGATCAACCCGGCGCGCACCACGAACGACCGGTCCGCCCCGGCCGCCCGCAGCACCGCGTTCTCGCTGGCCACCTTGATCGAGCCGTACCGGTCCGGGTCGTCGCCGAGGGTGTCGCGGCTGCCGTGCTCGGCGCGCGGCGGCAGCAGCGGGTCGCCCACCCCGGTCGGCGGGACGCCGAAGTCCGCGTACGCGCTGACCGAGGACACGAACGACCAGTGCCCGACCCGGTCGGCCAGCGCCTCCAGCGCCCGGCTCACCCAGTCGTAGGAGATCGGCGCGACGTCGACGACGGCGTCGAACCGCTCGCCCGCCAGCGGCGCCAGCCCGTCCGGGGCGTCCCGGTCCACCTTCACCAGCCGGGCCCCGGGGGTCGCGTCCCCGGCCAGCCCGCGGGCGGCGCACACGACCTCGTGCCCGCGCGTCACCGCCTCGGCCGCCACGGCGCGGCCGAGGAACCGCGTTCCACCCAGAACAAGGAGTCGCATGCCCCCACCCTGTCCGGGGACCGGCGGGCACGCCAGCTTTCTCGCCTGCAGCGAACATCGAACACACGTTCGAGTGATGTCGGGCGCGGGAGGTGGCGCCCGGGTGCTGAGCGGGCGTTCACTGGTGTGGTCCCAGCAGGGCGTCGGTGGTGCGCGTCACCGTCGGGCGGCCGGGTCGGAAGAGTGAACCCCCAGGTCAGGTACGCTTCTGCGGTACCGGCCCCGCGAAATTCAGGAGCAGCCAGCCGTGCCCCGAGTCGTCGTCGATGTCATGCCCAAGCCGGAGATCCTCGACCCCCAGGGACAAGCCGTCGCGCGCGCGCTGCCCCGCCTGGGGTTCGACGGCGTGTCCGATGTCCGTCAGGGGAAGCACTTCGAGCTGGAGGTCGACGACTCGGTCGACGACGCCACGCTGGCGAAGATCGCCGAGGGCTTCCTGTCCAACCCCGTCGTGGAGGACTTCGTGGTCCGGCGGGTGCAGTCGTGAGGGTCGGGGCGGTCACCTTCCCCGGCACCCTCGACGACACCGACACGCTGCGCGCGATCGCCGCCAGCGGCGCCGAGGCGGTGCCGCTGTGGCACGGCGACGCCGACCTGCGCGGTGTCGACGCGGTGGTGCTGCCCGGCGGCTTCTCCTACGGCGACTACCTGCGCGCCGGTGCCATCGCCCGGTTCGCCCCGGTGATGGGCGAGGTGGTCGACGCCGCCCGCAAGGGGATGCCGGTGCTGGGCATCTGCAACGGCTTCCAGGTGCTGTGCGAGGCGGGTCTGCTGCCGGGCGCGCTGCTGCGCAACGCCGGGCTGCACTTCGTCTGCAAGGACCAGTGGCTCAAGGTGGAGAACAACACCACCGCCTGGACCTCGCGGTACGAGCCGGGCGCGGAGATCATCATCCCGCTGAAGAACCAGGACGGCCGGTTCGCCGCCCCCCGGTCCACTGTGGACGAGTTGGAGGGCGAGGGCCGGGTGGTGTTCCGCTACCTCGGCGACGACCCCAACGGCTCCCTCGGCGCGATCGCCGGGATCAGCGACAAGACCGGGCGGATCGTCGGCCTGATGCCGCACCCCGAGCACGCCATCGACGCGCTGACCGGCCCGTCCGACGACGGCCTCGGCATGTTCCTGTCCGCCCTCGACAGTGTGGTGGCCTCATGATCGACACGGTCGACAACGCCAAGAACACCCCCGACCAGGAGCAGCCCTACCGCGAGCTGGGCCTCAAGGACGACGAGTACGCCCGCGTCCGCGAGATCCTCGGCCGCCGCCCCACCGACGCCGAGCTGGCCATGTACTCGGTGATGTGGAGCGAGCACTGCTCCTACAAGTCCTCCAAGGTGCACTGGCGGCACTGGTCGGCGAACACCACGCCGGAGATGCAGGCCAAGATGCTCGCGGGCATCGGCGAGAACGCCGGTGTGGTCGACATCGGCGACGGCTGGGCGGTCACCTTCAAGCTGGAGTCGCACAACCACCCGTCCTACGTCGAGCCCTACCAGGGCGCGGCGACCGGCGTCGGCGGCATCGTGCGCGACATCATGGCGATGGGCGCCCGCCCGCTGGCCGTGATGGACCCGCTGCGCTTCGGCGCCCCGGACCACCCCGACACCCGGCGCGTGCTGCCCGGGATCGTCGCGGGCGTCGGCGGCTACGGCAACTCCCTCGGCCTGCCCAACATCGGCGGCGAGGTCGTGTTCGACAGCTCCTACCAGGGCAACCCGCTGGTCAACGCGCTGTGCGTCGGCGCGATGCGCGCCGAGGACCTGCACCTGGCGCACGCCACCGGCACCGGCAACAAGGTGATCCTGTTCGGCGCCCGCACCGGCCTCGACGGCATCGGCGGCGTGTCCGTGCTGGCGAGCGAGACCTTCTCCGGCGACGAGGGCGGCACCGGTCGCAAGAAGCTGCCCGCCGTGCAGGTCGGCGACCCGTTCACCGAGAAGGTGCTCATCGAGTGCTGCCTGGAGCTGTTCGGCGAGGGCATCGTGGTCGGCATCCAGGACCTCGGCGGCGCCGGGCTGTCCTGCGCGACCAGTGAACTGGCCAGCGCCGGTGACGGCGGGATGCTGGTGCAGCTCGACAAGGTGCCGCTGCGCGCGACCGGCATGACCCCGGCCGAGGTCCTCTCCAGCGAGTCGCAGGAGCGGATGTGCGCGGTGGTCAAGCCGTCCGATGTGGACGCGTTCATGCGCGTGTGCGCCAAGTGGGACGTGATCGCCACCGAGATCGGCGAGGTCACCGACGGCGACAACCTGGTCATCACCTGGCACGGGGAGACCGTCGTCGACGTGCCGCCGCGCACCGTGGCGCACGAGGGCCCGATGTACTCCCGGCCCATCGCCCGCCCCGCCGACCAGGACGCGCTGGTCGCCGACGGCCCGGAGAAGCTGCCCCGTCCGTCCACACCGGACGAGCTGCGCGCGCTGGTGCTGCGGATGGCCGCCTCGCCGAACCTGGCCTCGCGGCGCTGGGTCACCGAGCAGTACGACCGCTACGTGCGCGGCGGCACCGTGCTCGCCCAGCCGTCGGACTCCGGGATGATCCGGGTCGACGAGGAGACCGGGCGCGGCGTCGCCCTGGCCACCGACTGCAACGGCCGGTTCGTCAAGCTCGACCCGTACACCGGCACCCAGCTCGCGCTGGCCGAGGCGTACCGCAACGTCGCCGTCTCCGGCGCCACTCCGCTCGCGGTCACCAACTGCCTCAACTTCGGCTCGCCGGAGGACCCGGCGGTCATGTGGCAGTTCGAGCAGGCGGTGCGCGGGCTGGCCGAGGGCTGCAAGGAGCTGGGCATCCCGGTCACCGGCGGCAACGTCAGCTTCTACAACCAGACCGGCACCACGGCGATCCTGCCCACCCCGGTGGTCGGCGTCCTCGGGGTCATCGACGACGTCCGCCGCCGCATCCCCACCGGGATCGGCGCCGAGGCGGGCGAGACGCTGCTGCTGCTCGGCGACACCCGCGACGAGTTCGGCGGCTCCGAGTGGGCGCACGAGGTGCACGGCCACCTCGGCGGCACCCCGCCCAAGGTCGACCTGGCCAGGGAGAAGGTGCTGGCCGACGTGCTGCTCGCGGGTTCCCGCGACGGCATGGTCTCCGCCGCGCACGACCTGTCCGACGGCGGCCTGGCGCAGACCCTGGTCGAGGCGTGCCTGATCGGTGAGGTCGGCGCCCGCGTCTTCCTCGACCCCGACCAGGACCCGTTCGTGCAGTTGTTCAGCGAGTCCGCGGGCCGCGTCCTGGTGGCGGTGCCGCGCTCGGAGGAGCTGCGGTTCACCGAGATGTGCGTCGCCAGGGGCCTGCCGGTCCGCCGCACCGGGGTGGTCGACCCCGAGTCGGACGCGCTGGAGTTGCAGGACATCGGCACCATCCCGCTGCCCGAGCTCCGCGAGGCGTGGGAGGGCACCCTGCCCGCCCTGTTCGGCTGATCGACACAGCGGAGGGCCCCCGACCTGGTCCAGGTCGGGGGCCCTCCGCTTGTTTCCGACGGAAACGGTGGTCAGCGGCGCCTGCCGTGCAGGAGCGTGATCAGCTTCGCCACCTGGGCGTCGACCTTGGGGCCCCGGGCGAACGAGGTCAGCGTCAGCGGCGCGGTGAACCGCTGCCGGGTGATGGCCTTGGCCCGGCCGAACTCGCGCAGCCCCTCCGGGCCGTGGATGCGGCCGAAGCCGGAGTCGCCGCTCCCGCCGAACGGCAGCGACGGCACCCCGGCGAAGCTGATCACCGAGTTGACCGAGGTCATCCCGCTGCGCAGCTTCCTGGCCAGCTCCATGCCCCGGGCCTTGGCGAACACCGAACCGCCCAGGCTGTACTTGGAGTCGTTGGCCTTGGCCACCGCCTCGTCCATGTCGCGGACCTTGGCGATGGTCAGCGTCGGCCCGAAGGTCTCCTCGCGGACCGCTGACGCGTCCTCCGGCACGTCCACCAGCACCGTCGGCTGCACGAACCGCTCGCCCACCGCGTCGGCGCCGCCGACCACGGCCCGCCCACCGGCCGCGAGCGCCTCGGTGATGTGGCGGCGGATGATGGCGAGCTGCGCGGGCATGGTGATCGGGCCGATGGTGGCCGAGTCGTCGTAGCCGGGGCGGACCGCGGCGGCCTTCTCGGTGACGGCGGCGACGAACCGGTCGTAAACCTTCTCGTGCACGTAGACGCGCTCGATGCCGGTGCAGGTCTGGCCCGCGTTGGACATCCCGCCCCAGACCGCGCCGTCGGCGGCGGCGTCGACGTCGGCGTCCGCGTCGACCAGCATGGCGTCCTTGCCGCCCGCCTCGATCAGCACCGGGGTCAGCGTCTCCGCGCAGGCGGCCATGATCTTGCGGCCGGTGGCGGGCGAACCGGTGAAGGCGATCTTCGCGACCCCCGCCCGGCACAGCGCCGCACCGGTCTCGCCGTAGCCGGTGACCAGTTGCAGCACCGGCTGCTCCGGCACCGCCTCGGCGAACGTGCGCACCAGCCACTCACCCACGCCGGGGGTGTACTCGCTGGGCTTGAACACCACAGCGTTGCCCGCGGCCAGCGCGTACGCGATCGACCCCATCGGCGTGAACACCGGGTAGTTCCACGGCCCGATCACCCCGACGACGCCCAGCGGGTGGTACTCCACCGACGCCGCCTGGTTCGACATGAGCAGGCCGGGCGAGCGGCGGTGCGGGCCGAGCACCTTCTTGGCGTTCTTCGCCGCCCACGCGGTGTGGTCGATGGCGAGGATGATCTCCAGCATCGCGTCCGCGTGCGGCTTGCCGGTCTCGGCGTGCACCACGTCCGCGAGCTGCGCCGCACGCCGGGTCATGGTGCCCTTCCAGCGCTGCAACCGCTCGGCCCGGCCCGCGAAGCCCAGCGAGTCCCACCACGCGGCGGCGGCCTCGGCGCGGCGCACGGCGGCTTCCACCTCCTCGGCCGTGTGGACCGGGTGGGTGCCCACCACCTCGTCCGTGGCCGGGTTGAGCGACTCGAAAGTGGTCTGCTTCGACTGCACGCTGGTCATGCCTCCAAGCTACCCAGCGGTAAGCCCGGGTGGCGATACCATGACCGGTGTGAAGGTGACGCACTTCGGGCACTCGTGTGTGCTGCTGGAGACCGGCTCGGCGGCACTGCTCATCGACCCCGGGGCGTTCTCCTCCGGTTTCGAGGACCTGCGCGACCTCGACGCCGTGCTGGTCACCCACATGCACGCCGACCACCTCGACGGCCCCCGGCTGGCCGAGCTGATGGCGGCCAACCCGCACGCCGAGCTGGTCCTCGACGCCGCCTCCGCCGCCGAGGCCGCCAAGTCCGGGCTGACCGGCCGCACCGTGCGCCCCGGTGACGGGCTGGAGCTGGGCGGGGTGCGGGTCGACGTCGTCGGCGGCGCGCACGCCGAGATCCACCCGGAGGTCGAGGTCCCGCCGAACCTGGGTTACCTGGTCGACGGCGGCGCGTTCTACCACCCCGGCGACTCGTTCTTCGTGCCCGACCGGCCGGTCGACGTCCTCGGCCTGCCCACCGGCGCCCCCTGGTTGAAGCTCGGCGACGCGGTCGAGTTCTTCCGCGCCGTCGCGCCCAGGGTCGCGGTGCCCATCCACGAGCAGACCCTCAGCCGGGCCGGGATCGACATGTCGCACCACCGGTTCGCGGGTCTGGCCCCCGAGGGCGCCGAGGTGAGGGTGCTGGCGCCGCGGGAGACCACAGCTCTCTGATCCACCGGGTGGGGTGAATCCGGGGGTTTTTCCGACCCCGGGCGTCCCGCGCGGCCCGCGCCGCCGTCTGCTGGTGTGACGGGGCGCCCTGCCCGGGCTGCTCGGCCCGGGACCGCCCCCAGAGTCGTCCGGAGGACATCGTGTTCCTGCGTTCCCACTCCCGGCTCCGCCGCGCGGCCACCGCCGTCGCGCTCGGGGTCGGACTGATCGCCGTGCCCGCGACACCCGCGGTCGCCGCCCCGACGAGTCCCGCCGCGGCGAACGCCGCCGCGGCGGGCCTGCGCTCCTACCTGGTGATCACCGCCCCGAACAACACCGGCGGCGCCAAGACCGCCGTGGGCGCCAACGGCGGCGCGGTCTACGCCTCCTACGACGCGATCGGCGTCGTGGTGGCGCACTCGGCCGCCGCCGACTTCGCTCCCAGGATGCGCGCGGTGACCGGGGTCCAGCAGGTCGGCGCCACCCGGACGACCGACGTGCCCGCCGCCGCGGCCAACCCGGCCGTCCCCGCCGCGCCCGCCCAGAGCACCCCCACGGCCGCGGAGACCGCCCGCGAGGACATGACCCAGATCGGCGCCGACCAGGCATGGGCGGTCAACCCCGGTTCCCCGGCGGTGACCGTCGGCATCCTCGACACCGGGGTCGACGACCAGCACTACGACCTCAAGGCCAACTTCGTCGCCGCCAAGTCCGCGTCCTGCGCCTACGGCAAGCTCGACACCCGGGCGGGGGCCTGGCGCCCGGTCGGCGACCACGGCACGCACGTCGCGGGCACCGTCGCCGCCGCCCGCAACGGCAAGGGGGTGGTCGGCGTGGCCCCGGCCACCACCATCGCCGCCGTCCGCGTCGCCGAGCCGACGACGCAGATGTTCTACGCGGAGAACACCATCTGCGCCTTCGTCTTCTCCGGCGACATGGGCTTCAAGGTGACCAACAGCAGCTACTACGTCGACCCGTGGCTGTTCAACTGCCCGGGCGACCTCGACCAGGCCGCGATCCTGGAGGGCGTCAAGCGGGCCGTGGCCTACGCCGAGGGCAAGGGCGTGCTGAACGTGGTTGCCGCGGGCAACCAGAACTACGACCTGGCCGCCAAGAGCACCGACACCAGCAGCCCGGACGACTCCACCCCGGTCAGCCGCCCGGTCACCACCCCGTGCCTGAGCCTGCCCGCCGAGCTGCCCCCGGTGGTGGCCGTCTCCTCGATCACCTCGTCGAACACCAAGTCGTCGTTCTCCAACTACGGCACGGACAAGGTCTTCGCGGCCGCCCCGGGCGACAACGTGTACTCCACGATCCCGGGCGGCGGGTACGGCGCCATGTCCGGCACCTCGATGGCCTCCCCGCACGTCGCGGGCGTGGCCGCCCTGCTGGCCGCCGTCGACCGCACCGCCACCCCGGCCGCGCTCCGGGCGAAGCTGGCCGCCCAGGCCGACGACCTCGCCTGCACCGACTCCCGCTGCGCCGGGACCACCGCGAAGAACAACTTCTTCGGCGAGGGCCGGGTGGACGCCAAGGAGGCCGTGGGCGCCCCGACCGGAACCGGCCGGTCGTTCGAGAACACCGCCGACGTCCCGATCCCGGACGCGGGCGCGGCCGTGACCAGCCCGGTCACCGCCACGGGCGTCCCCGGCACCACCCCGGCCACCCTCAGGGCCGACGTCAACATCACCCACACCTACCGCGGCGACCTGGTCATCGACCTCGTCGCCCCGGACGGCACCGCTTACCGGCTCAAGAACTCCTCCAGCAGCGACTCGGCGGACAACGTGATCGCCTCGTACACGGTCGCCGCCGCCGCGGGCGAAACCCCCGACGGCACCTGGAAATTACAGGTCCGCGACATCTACAGCAGCGACACCGGCTTCATCAACTCCTGGAAGCTCACCTTCTGATCCGAACCCCGAAGCCCCGGTTCCCGTGCTCCAGGGACCGGGGCTTCGTCGTGCGCCGGGGTGTTCAGCGCCTGATCGGCTGGGGTGCGACCAGTGCCGCGTAGGTGGCGGGGGTGGCGTTGTTGCCGAGGGCGACGTCCACCGCGTCGAGGACGGCCTGGCGGGGGCCGGGGCGGGTGAGGTCGGTGGCGGACACGGCCAGGCGGAGGGTGGCCTGGCGGCGGGTGGTGCGGGCGGCGGCGAGGACCAGGGCGAAGCAGCGGAGGGTCTCCGTGCTCTCCCGGCGGCCCGGGGTCTCCCGGTGGCCCAGCGACTGGACCTTCGCGCGGTGGGCCTCACCGGTGCGCAGGTCGTGGACGGCCAGGGCGTCCGCGCACAGGCGGAAGCCCCGGGCGCGCAGCGCGGTCCTGGTGCCGGGGGACGCCAGCCAGCGGGGGCCCGCGAAGCCGTCGGCGGTGAGGCCCGCACGTTCCATCGCGGCCATGGCCGCGGTCAGCCGCAGGCCCGCCTCGTGGGCGGGCAGGGCGGCGAACTCCGGCCTGCGGCCCCGGCGCACCACGCCGGGGTTGGCGGCGTGGTCGGAGCCGTGCATCAGGACCGCGTCGGAGGTGCGGGTGCGGATCCAGGCGAGGGTGTCGGGGGTGGTCAGCCGGGGGGCGACGAGCAGGGTCAGCGGAACGCCGCGGGTGTCGAGGGCTTCGGCGAGGTCGGCGCAGGAGGACAGGGTCCGGGGGTCGACACCGGACAGGGAGACCAGCAGTCGGGCCGTCACGACACCCAGGACACCGCACCAGGGTGTACCCGAGGTGTCGCGGACGGTGACCTAGGCGATCCAGTCCGCGAAATCGCGGCCGGTGACCTGCTCGTACGCCTGGATGTAGCGCGACCGGGTGGCCGCGACGACCTCGGCGGGCAGGGCGGGCGGCGGGGTGTCGGAGGCGCGGTCCCAGCCCGACTCGGGGGAGGTCAGCCAGTCGCGGACGTACTGCTTGTCGAACGACGGTTGGGCTGCGCCGGGCACCCAGGTGTCGACCGGCCAGTAGCGCGAGGAGTCCGGGGTCAGCACCTCGTCGCCCAGGACGACCTGACCGTCGCGGAGGCCGAACTCGAACTTGGTGTCGGCCAGGATCACGCCCCGGGTCTCGGCGTACGCGGCGGCGCGGCCGTAGACCGCGAGGGTCAGCGCGCGGACCTCCGCGGCCAGCTCGGGGCCGATCTCGGCGACCACGGCGGCGTAGTCGACGTTCTCGTCGTGCTCGCCGACCGGGGCCTTCGTCGCGGGGGTGAAGATGGGTTCCGGGAGGCGGGAGCCCTCGACCAGGCCGGGGGGCAGGGCGATGCCGCAGACCGAGCCGGTGCGGTTGTAGTCCAGGGTGCCCGAGCCCGCCAGGAAACCGCGGGCGACGGCCTCGACCTGGAGCATCTCCAGCCGCCGCACCACCAGGGCCCGGCCGCGGACCTCGGCCGGGATGCGCTCGTCGTCCCAGGCCACCAGGTGGTTGGGCACGAGGTCGGCGAGCAGCTCGAACCAGAAGACGCTCATCGCGGTCAGGACGCGACCCTTGTCCGGGATCTCCGACTCCAGCACGAAGTCGTAGGCGGACATGCGGTCCGAGGCGACCAGCAGCAGGTGGTCGTCGTCGATCGCGTGCAGTTCGCGGACCTTGCCTGCGGCGATCTGGGGGTAATCAGCGAGCGTGGGCACGTTTCAGCAGCCTACGGCCGTGATCGGCCGCACGGTCAGCCGGGCGGGACGCAGTCGGCCATGGCCACCCGCACGTCGAACTGCACGGTGGTCTGCCCCGAGGTCGACGTCCGCTTGTCCAGGAACGACGACACGGTCACCGGGTGGCCCGCGATGACCTGCTCCGCGTCGACCCAGGAGCGCTGCCCCGCCAGCTTGGGCTTGACCGACCAGCCCTCCCGGACGGCGGCGACCAGCCGCTCGTGCACCGGCGGCACGTCCGTCGACTCGGGCAGGGTCGTGCTGGTGTCGGCGGCCAGGCGCAGGCCGAACCGGTCACCGTCCTGGCAGGTGGTCAGCCAGGCGGGCGGCGGCTCGTCCGCATCCGCCGGGAACAGCGCCTCGTCCAGGTCCACCCCGGCGACCACGCCGAACCACAGGGCCATGTCCCGCGTGGGCGGGAACACCGCGGTCAGCGTCGCCCGCTGCGCAGCGGTCAGCTCCGGGCGGGAGAACGCGTCGTCGGGCAGGGCCTCGGTGGGCTGGGTGCTGCACCGGTTCGACTCGGCGCGGACCGTGGCCCGGTCGCCGTCCAGGGTGACCGCCAGCCTGCGGTTGTCCCGGCCGGTGAGGGCGAGGGCGTAGCGGTCGGTCACCTGCGGCTGCCAGCCCGCCGCGACCGCCGCCGCCCGCAGCCGGTCGACCCCGGTGGCGGGCAGCGCGGCGTCGGCCCAGGCGAAGACCTTGCTGCCCGGGTCGGCGTCCAGCGCGGCGCCGCAGGTGCGGGCGCCGAAGGTGGCGTCGGCGAGCAGGGCCCGCACGGCGCCCTCGAAGTCGGCCGGGACCTCGGCGGGCTGGGATTCGGTGCAGCCCGCCGCCAGCAGCAGACCCGCCAGGACCGACGCCGCGCGCTTCTTCACTGCTTGCGTTCCACCTTGTACTGGTGCGTGTCCACCGAGGTGCCCCCGGTGAAGTTCCCGAGGCCGTCGCGGAAGCGGACCACCGACGGGTCGGTGCTGCCGTCGAGCTGGCGGGCCGCGGCCTCGTAGTTCGCGTCCTGCCCGCCGGGGCCGCTGATGGCGTGGTTGCCGCCCGCGGTGCCG
This sequence comes from Actinokineospora sp. PR83, assembly GCF_021056305.1. Lineage (NCBI taxonomy): Bacteria > Bacillati > Actinomycetota > Actinomycetes > Pseudonocardiales > Pseudonocardiaceae > Actinokineospora > Actinokineospora sp. PR83. The sequence continues at coordinate 9,845 of NZ_JAJCXD010000091.1, read as the reverse complement.
GTCTGGTTGTCGAAGGTGACCGTGGTGCGGTTGTCCGTGGCCGGGTTGTCCCGGGCGTCGAGGTGCGGGACCACGTCGCCGTTGTTCTCCAGCGACAGCACCTGCACGCTGTCGGGGACCGGGATGTTGCCGACCGGCGAGCCCGCGGTGATCACGTGCGTGACGTTGTACTGGCCGTTGGTCACGAAGTCGTTGGCGGCGCGGGCGGCGATGATGCCGCCCTGGCTGTGCCCGACCAGCATGACCGGCGCGTCGGCGGGCACCCCCGCGCGTTGCAGGGCCTGGTCGATGCCCTTCTGCAGCACGGTTTCGTTGCCCGCCATGCCGTCGACGTTGACGCCGAAGTCGTTGGCGCTGCCCTTGTCGCCGCCGGGCAGGTTCCACACGTTGGTGCCGGGGACGTCGACGATGTAGCCGGTGATGTTCCCGTTCGCGTCCTTCACCGCCTTGACGTCGATGTTGGACCCCTCGCCGCGCACGTCGGAGTTCTGCGTGTTGCGGAAGTCCAGGCCGTCGATGAGGTCGCCGAGGCCGCCGGGCGGGGTGGTGGCGCGCGGGTCGGTGGCGAGGCCCTTGTCCAGCAGTTGGGCGTCGCCGTCGGGGTAGGCCTCGGCGATCAGGCCGGTGAGCGAGCCCAGGGTGCTCGGGAAGCCCATCGCGCTCAGCGTGCCCGGGGTCATCCCCAGCAGGGTGTCGACCATGCCCGGGTGCTCGACCAGCCAGCGCTGCCAGTCGCCGTCGTAGTTGAGGTGCACGTCGGCGGCGATCACCGCGGCGGTGCCCCCGGCCGCGGCGGCGGTGCCGAGCAGGCCGGTGGAGCCGATCGCCGCACCGGCCAGCCAGCGGCCCGCCGCCAGCGCCTGGGCGTTGAGGTCGTCGGTGAGCTGGTAGGCCTGGTTCGTCGCCTGCAGCGCCAGGCCGCGCAGGCCGATGGCGGCCGAGGTCGCGGTGAGCCCGCTGGGGCCGTCGAGCGCGCCGAGCAGCGCGCCCTCGAACCGGACCAGCCCGGCCGGGTTGAGGATGCCGGAGGCGACGACGTCGGCGTCGGCGAGGTAGCGGTGGCTGGTCATGGCGATCGTCAGCGTCTGGCCCGCGACGTCGTCGGTCAGCCCGCCCATGGCCGCGAGGTCCTCGTAGACCGCGTCGCTGCCGCCCGCGCCGCCCTCGACGTTCAGGTTGGTGACTCCGGGGCCGGTCATGTCAGTGCCTCCGCCACGTAGGGGGCCAGCCAGACCCCGATCTCGTCCCGCTCCACCGGCGCCAGCTCGACGAGCCGCCGGTCCGTCCCGACCGCGGCCGGGCGGATGCCCACCCAGCCGGTGTCGCTGTGCAGCCAGGTCAACTGGGCCGACCGCACCGCGGGCGCGTCGCCCCCGGCGCCCACCACGGCGGTCGCCAGGCAGCGCAGCACGCCGTCGGTGCGGCGCACGACCTCCTGGGCGAACGCCGCCTCCGCCTCGGGCAGCTTGAGCACGTCGAGGACGTGCGCGGCGGCGCCGGGGTCGGCCTCGCGCATCAGGTCGGCGATGCCGAGTTCGTGCAGCGCGTCCAGCGGCACGGTCCCGCGCAGCGGCTCGGCGTCGCCCGGGTCGTCCAGCAGCGACCCGATCCCGCCCGCCTGCCACGCCGGGACCGCCCGCACCAGCTCGCGGCCCAGGTCGACCGCGGCGAACAGCGACAGCTCCACCGCCGCGTCCGGCAGCAGGAACAGCGACGCCCCGAGCGCGCCGTTGAACGCGTGCAGGCTGCGCGAGCCGCGGGCGCCGACGGTGGCGGTGGTGTCGATCATGATCCGCGGCGCGGCGAGCACCCGCAGGTTCGCCTCCACCGACGGGTGCACCGTGGTCAGGTCGCCGGAGCCGCGCAACACGCCCCGGTCGAGCAGCGCCGCGGCCTCGGCGCCGGTGGTGATGTCCGGTGCGGGCGCCCACTCCGGCGGCAGGTCGAACCCGGACTTGGCGACCAGGAAGGCGTACTCGGCCGCGGTCAGCACCAACCGGTGCGGGGCGGTGACCGGCTGGCCGGTGGTGGCGGGCACTAGGACGCCACGCCCTGCGCCCGCATGTACTCGCCCACGTCGAGCCACTGCTTGTCGCCGAACGGCGGCAGGCTGTTCGGCTGGTACTTCCAGCCCTCCCACGGCGGCCGGGGCGGCTGCGGGGAGTCGCCGCCGAAGCCGAGCGCGTCGCCCACCCCGCGGGCCACGTCGGCCACGGCGTTCTTGAAGCTCTCCACGGCCCGGTTGAACCGGTCGATGGCCCCGTTGAACCAGTTCACCACCGAGTCGGCGATCCGCTTGATCGCGGCGATCAGCTCGCGCACCTGCTGCGCGTGCTGCCGCAGCGCCGCCGCGGCGGCGTCCAGCTTGTCCGCGGTGGCGTCGAGCTTCTTGCGGTCTTCGGCGATGGTCTCCCGGCAGCGGTCGGCGGCGATGGACTTCCACCGCATCCCCCGCGCCTGGGTGTCCATGTCCCGGCCGTGCTTGCGGACCTCCTCGGCCCGCTGCTCGATCTGCCCCGCCAACCGGTCCAGCTCGTCCGGGTCGCCGTAGAACGCCACCTGCCACCCCCAGGGGTCGGAACTCCTCGACAGTGGTGGACGGACCCCGGCGCCTCCCGGTTCCCCGTCAACCGGGGGAATCTTCGCCGATGCCGGGGGCTCCCGGGAAGCGCGCGCCGTCGAACTTCGTCGGACCCAGGTACCTGACCCGGGCCAAGCGGACGCGGGAGCCTGCCGTGAAGCCGCTGAACCACGCCTTGCGCTCGAAGACCACGTCGTCGGCGTGCAGGATGCCGTGGCTGGTCGCGGCGGTGAACCAGGCGTCGCCGTGCACGTGGCAGCTCCACAGCGAGTTCGACTCGTGCAGGTGCGCGTACCGCAGGGTCAGCTCGCCGACGACGCGTTCGGAGATGTCGAAGTACTCCAGGTCGGCGCCGGTGAGGTTGAGGTCGTAGTGCGGGGTCTGCGGCGTCTCGTCGGCGGTCCTGGGCAGCAGGTCGGCGATCACCCGCTGCGCGGTCAGCCGCACCTGCTGCTCGCCGAGGTCCACCGCGCCGGACCGGTCGAACGGCCAGCGCAGGTAGGCGCAGCACACGTCGAGCACGGTCTGGGTGTAGTCGGGGCGGCTGCGCGCGACGCCCGCCAGCACGTGCAGCGCGCCCACCCGCACCTGCCCGGCCGGGTTGCCCAGCAGCTCCACGGCCCTGGCGAAGCGCTCGTCCGCGGCGCGCTCGCGGTCGTACTGGGTGCGCTCGGACTCCAGGTCCTGGCGCAGGCGCTCGACGTCGTGGCGCTGCTCGTCGGTGCGCCGCTTGCGGTCGTTGAGCCACAGCGCGTACAGCGCGACCACGGCACCCGCGGCGAGGCCGCCGGTCTTGAGCGCCTCGCCGCGGTTGGGGTTCGGTTCGCTCATCAGCCAGCCCGACACCAGCCCGAGCAACCCCGTCGACACCAGGATCGTCGCCACCAGCCACAGCCGCTCGCCGCGCGAGCGGCGCAGGAGCCCGACGATCCCGGTGACCGCGCCCGCGAGCAGCAGCACCGCGCCGGTGATCACGAAGGCCCACTTCACGCGGCGGAAGCTACCGGACCCGGGAGCCGCGTCAGCGGCCCCCGGGTCGTGGGTCAGCCGTTGGCCATCGCCTGGAGCCGGTCGATCGCTCCGTTGAAGTAGTTCGTGTCCAACGGGGACGAGGTGTACTGCCAGAACGTCCACACGCCCCAGTTGTAGGGCAGCGTGCCCACGGTGGAGCTGTAGCGGGCCACCCACAGCGGGTTGGTGCCCGCGAACGCCTGGGCGCTGCCGACGCACTGCGACCACCAGCTTGTGCTGGTGTAGAACACCGCGTCGCGGCCGGTGCGCGCCCGGTAGGTGTTGGCGAAGTCGCGGATCCAGGCCGCCATCGACGCCTGCGACAGGCCGTAGCAGGTGGCCCCGTACGGGTTGTACTCCAGGTCCGCGACCCCCGGCAGGGTCTTGCCGTCGCGCGACCAGCCGCCGCCGCTGGAGGCGAAGTAGTTGGCCTGCTGCGCGCCGGAGGACACGTTGGGCAGGGCGAAGTGGTAGGCGCCCCGGATCATGCCGACGTTGTAGGAACCGGTGTACTGCTGGGAGAAGTACGGGTTCTTGTAGGTCAGGCCCTCGGTCGCCTTGACGTAGGCGAACCGCTTGCCCGCGTTCCAGTGCGCCGCCCAGTCCACATTGCCCTGGTAGCTGGCGACGTCGATCCCGGACATGGTGGCCTGGACGCCGGGGTCGGCGACCCCGCCCGACCGGGTGTCACCGCCCTCGTGCTCGCGGATCTGCGAGCCCATGGTGTGGTTCGTGGTCCGGTCGGCCTCGTCGCCGTCCTGGCCTGCGTTCGCCTGCGGGACGGCGACGAAGAGACCGACGACGACGGCTGATGCGGCGAGCGCGGCGGCCAAGCCGCGTCTGGTGCCACGAGCGGTGGACTTCATGGGAGGTCCTTTCCGAATGCCCTCGAGACGGACAGCTGTACAGGGGGTAGCCGCCCGGATCTCGATTGTTATCGGTTCACCACCCACTTGTCACGCTTTTGTGTGAATTGATCACTGAATATGCAGGAAAGTAGGGGGAGCTGCATTGACGGGCCCCGTCGCACTGGAAAACTCCCCACAAGATCACTTACCCTCGACTCCTCGACGTAATCGGCCGAACGCGGTGGGTGAGCAGCGGCGAAACGACCTGCGAATCCCGCATCCGGGCTGGCCACCCGCCGTTGTACAGGCGAAACTCTTCGACGGACCGCGGAGGGAGTGGTGGTGGGCAGCACGGTGCCGGACGGGACGGAACGGGACGGGGTCTCGGCGTTCGCCGAGGTGTGGGCGACCGCGCTCGCCGAGACCGGGTACGCGGGCATGGACCAGCGCACCCTGGTCGCCAGGGTGCGCGAGTACACCGAGGTGCTGGCCGAGGCTGTGCGCGCCGAGCGGTTCGCGCCGGAACCGGTGGAGCGGGTCGGGGTCGCGGTGGTCGAGCTGCGGTTCGCCGCCGCCCGGACGCTGGCCGCCTCCGTGCGGCTGATCGGCGAGGACCTGCTGCGCGCCGTCGGCGCCGAGGGCGACCCGGGCGCCGCCCGCCGGGTGCCCGCGGTCCAGGGCGCCTTCGCCGCCGGGTTCACCACCGCCATGCAGGACCGCATCTTCCGCGACCAGGAGGCCATCCGCCGGGCCGCGCTGGACGCCCGCCGCGGCGCGGAGTCGGCGCTGCTGGCCAGCGAGGCCCGCTTCCGGGCCATGTTCACCCAGGCCGCGGTGGGCATCTGCATCAGCGACGCCGACGGCAACGTGATCGAGGCCAACGCCGCCCTGGCCGACATGCTCGGCTACCGGGTCTCCGAGCTGCGCCACATGCCGGTCACCGAGCTGCGCCACCCCGACGAGGACCCGGCGGCGGTCAACTCCCTCGACGCGCTGCGCAGCGGCGAGCGCGACCACTTCCGCGGCGAGCGGCTGCTGCGCCGCGCCGACGGCAGCCCGCTGCGCACCGACCTGTCGGTCAGCCTGGTGCGCGACGAGGTGGGCGTCCCCCAGTTCCTGGTCGCCATGGCCGAGGACGTCACCGAGCGCCACCAGCTCCAGCAGCGCCTGCGCCACCAGGCCGACCACGACCCGCTGACCGGCCTGGCCAACCGCGCCCTGTTCGCCGAGCGGCTCGCCACCGCCTTCGCCCGCGGCGACGACCACCGCGTCGGCCTCTGCTACCTCGACCTCGACGGCTTCAAGGTCATCAACGACAGCCTCGGCCACGACATCGGCGACGAGCTGCTGGTCGCCGTCGCCGCCCGGCTCGACCGCCTGGTCAGCGCCGAGGACCGCATGGTCGCCAGGATGGGCGGCGACGAGTTCGTGGTCCTGGTGGAGAACAGCACCCGGGCGAACCTGGAGGCCCTCGCGGGCCGCATCCTGCGCGCCCTGGCCGAACCGGTCCCCATCGGCGGCCACCGGCTCGCCGTCTCCGCCTCCATCGGCCTGGTCGAGCGGGCCGTCGCTGACGCCACCCCCGCCGAGACCATGCGCGACGCCGACGTGACCCTGTACTGGGCCAAGGCCGACGGGAAGAACCGCTGGGTCGCCTACGACCCGGAGCGCAACGCCCGCGAGGTCGCCCGCTTCACCCTCTCCGCCCGCATGCCCGCCGCGGTCGAGAGCGAGGAGTTCTACGTCGACTACCAGCCGATCGTCCGCCTCAGCGACGGCGCCATGACCGGGGTGGAGGCCCTGGTCCGCTGGGCGCACCCGGAGTTCGGCAGGCTCGGCCCGGACCGCTTCATCGGCCTGGCGGAGGAAACCGGTCTGATCGTGGCCCTGGGCCGCTGGGTCCTGCGCGAGGCCGCGGGCCAGGCCCGCCGCTGGCGCGACCGCTACGGCGACCGCGCCCCGGTGGTCAGCGTCAACCTGGCCGCCCGCCAAACCCAGGAACCCGACCTGGTCGCCGACGTCAGCACCATCATCGCCGCCGCGGGCCTGCCCCCGTCGAGCATCCAGCTCGAACTGACGGAGAGCGCCATCATGGGCACCACCGGCGGCCCCCTGCGCACCCTGCGAGAACTGGCCGACCTGGGCATCCGCATCGCCATCGACGACTTCGGCACCGGCTACTCCAACCTCGCCTACCTCCGCCACCTACCGGTGCACGCCATCAAGCTCGCGGGCTCCTTCATGGAGGGCGTCGGCAACCCCCACACCCTCGACCCCGGCGACGAAACCATCGTCACCACCCTGGTCTCCCTCTCCCACGCCCTCGGCCACCAGGTCATCGCCGAGGGCGTCGAGGACTCCGCCCAAGCCGACCGCCTCCGAGAAATCGGCTGCGACAGCGCCCAGGGCTGGCTGTTCGCCAAGGCGGGCCCACCGGGAGAGATCGAGCGCATGCTCGACCAGCAACTCCTCACCGCCCCCGCCCAACGCACCCGCTGACCCACCCCCGGCCCGCCCACCAGCAGCCCTGAACCCGCAGGCCCGGCCACCGGTCACCAGAAACCCACCGGGCCCAGCTACCAACCGCCGCCCTGGCGGCCAGCCACGCCGAACTCCATCGTGCCCAGCCTGCGACCCCCGACCGCCAGCCAGGCACCCGGAACAGCACCAGCAACCCCACCAGCCGCCGGTCTGGCGGCCAGCCACCCAGAACCCCATCAGGCGCAGCGAAAGCCAGCCACCCCCGCAACCGCCTACCCGGCTACGCCAATGCCCGGGTGGGTGGATGTGCTTGGGTGGGGGTGGCGATCATGTGCGAGCCTGCTTGGGCTGTGGGGCATCTCTTCAGCCCCACTCGGTCACACTGGGCGCATGATCGCTGTAGGGGCCCCGCCCGAGCGGATCCACCCACCCGGGCACGCCCCGAAAACTCCCGGGCTTTGAAACCAGCCAGGGCAAACCAAGGCAGCAAACCAGGGCAGCCCAGCCACATCAGCCGGACCCACGAGCAGCGCCCCAAGCCCTCAGCGGACCGCGACACCGCCCACAACACGCCGACCAGAAACGCCACCGGCACGGCGCAGATCCCCCGCCGGGATCACCGCCGTCAGCGGCCCGAGCGGGTTGACCACCAGCGGGCACCCGCGCAGTTGACCGGCCAGCTCCCGCCCCGAAACCTCCCGCCACCCCGGCCAGGCCCCCGGCACGTGCGTCGCCGACGTGCACGCGGGTACGAGCACCCGCCCGTCGTGGTTGCGGAACCCGGTGATCGCCCGGTCGTCGCCGCGGCGGGCGTAGACCAGCAGCGTGGCGTCCAGCACCGCGGGCAGCAGGTCGGCCTGCCGCCGGTGGCGGGTGTGCACAAGCTGCAACAGCTTCTCCAGCGGGTTGGACGTCACCGGGAGGCGCAGCGCGGCCGGGGAGGGCCGGTACCCGGTGTTGTACCGGAAGCGCTCGACGACTTCGCCGCGGTCGTCCACCGGGTAGGCGCCGACCACGCCCCAGGGGGGCACGTCCACGTCCGGGCTGAACGCCGGGTCGATGACGTACAACCAGCTATTGGGGTTCGACCGCGCGCTCACCCGCATGTCGAGGGTGATTTCGGGCTGATGCACCCCTTCAGCTTCGGTTACCTCGGGTCACTTGCGAACACCCCCCGTGCTGTACCACCCGAACGAGTGATGAGGCGGCGGCGGGGGTACTGCACATCTGGCGGTCGGTAGTCGGAAAAGGGGTCACGAGATCCCCCGAAGGTGCGGGAACCGTTCCACATCCGCCCGCATCGGAGTTACAGTCGTCGCGTTCGCACACAGGAGGGGGTACGGGGTGTACCTGGCCGATGGAGGCGGAGGGTCGATCGCGCCCTCGGCGCCCGATTTCAGCGGAACCCGGACCCTGCGGATCGAACCGTCCGCCATCCCGGGCGCGCTGGCCGCGTTCCGCGAGGCGTACGACCGGGTCGAGGCCAAGGTCACCGCGCTGGACGGGCTGGAGGTCCCGGAGTGGGCGAAGGACCCGGTGAGCGGCGAGGCGGCCACGGACTTCACCGCGCGCACCAACGGCGGCGGCGCGGACTCGGCCATCGCCTGCCTGCGCGGCTACCAGGAGCAGTTGCGCCGGGCGATCGAGTCGCTGGAGACCGCGCAGGAGGGGTACCTGCGCACGGAAGGCACCAACCACGCCATGTGGGGCAAGCGGGACCAGGGGTGAGCTGAGATGGCCATGCACCGGTGGGAGGGGTACGACCACCCCACGCTCTTCAAGATGATCAATAGCGGGCCGGGCCCGGCGGCGTCCACGGCGCAGACCGAGTACTGGTCCGCGCTGACCGCCGAGCTGGAGCAGATCGACGCCGACCTGGCGACCAAGCTGTCCACCATGCAGGCAACCTGGGAGGGCGGTGCCGCCGACCAGGCGCAGACCGGCCTGACCCCGTTGCAGGCGTGGGCCGCCGACGCGCGGTCCGGCGCCTCGCTGATGCGCGCCTCCACCGAGTACCAGGCCGACATCGTCGGCCGGGCCCGCGCCGAGATGCCGGAACCGGTCAAGGTCACCACCCCCGCCCCCTCGGGCTGGGACAAGCTGGCCGCGGGTGCCGCGCTGCTGACCGGCAACGCCGGTCCGGCGGCCGGTGTGCTGGCGCAGTCGCAGGACCACGAGGCCCAGGAGGCCGCGCAGGACGCCGCCTCGCAGAAGGCCGTCGACACCATGGACTCCTACCAGTCCAGCACCCACTTCAACACGTCCACGCTGGGCACCTTCGTGCCGCCGCCGGACGTCGTCGTCTCCACCCCGGCGCCGGACGGCGGCGTCGGGTACCAGGTCGGCTACGCCATTTCCCAGGCCACCGGGGGCACCGGCGGCTCGGGCGGCGGCACGTCCGCCGCGTCGTACGCCCCGGTGCAGCTCACCAGCGGCACCCCCGGGCAGTACCTGGCCCCGACGGGCGGCGGGAACCCGGTGCACACCCCCCAGTTCGTCCCCGGCGGCAACCCCCCGGCCTTCACGCCGGTCAGCACCTCCACCACCCCCGCCGGCTACCTCCCGCCGACCGGCGGTGGCGCGCACACCCCGGTCAACCCCAACGCCATCACCGGTGTGCCCACCGGTGGCGGCGGTCTGCCCGGTGGCGACTCCACGCGCTTCCCCGGTGGCGTCCGCCCCGGCCTCACGCCCACCGACGTGGGCCTGGCCCGCGGCGGCTCGGCGGCTGGTCAGGCCGCCGCCCAGGAGGCGGCTGCCCGGCGCGGTGCCCTCGCAGGCGGGCTCGGCGGGTCCGCTCCCGCCGAGGGCCCGGCGCGCGGCGGCGCCAACAACCCCCTGGGCCGTGGTGGCGTGGCGGGCGCGGGCTCGTTCTCCGGTGACTCGCTGCTCGGCGGCCGCAACGGCACCGCCGGTGCCGCGGG